>DASQQH010000160.1:0-8569 GCA_035643555.1 Acidimicrobiales bacterium
TCGGCCGGCCCTCCACCTACGCCTCGATCATCGGAACCATCCAGGAGCGAGGGTACGTGTGGAAGAAGGGCGCGGCCCTGGTGCCCTCCTTCGTGGCCTTCGCCGTGGTCGAGCTCCTCGTGCACCATTTCGCCGAGCTCGTGGACTACGGGTTCACCGCCAGCATGGAGGACGACCTGGACGAGATCGCCCGGGGCGAGGAGGAGGCGGTCCCCTGGCTCACCCGCTTCTACTTCGGCAACGGGCGACCGGGACTGAAGGGGGTCGTCGCCGAGAACCTCGGTGAGATCGACGCCCGGGAGGTCAACTCCATCCCCGTGGGGACCGACGCCGAGGGGCGTGCGGTGGTTGTGCGGGTCGGTCGGTACGGTCCCTACCTCCAGCGGGGGGAGGAGCGGGCCTCGGTACCCGAGGATCTGGCCCCCGACGAGCTCACCCTCGATCGGGCCGAGTCCCTCCTCCAGGCCCCGTCGGGAGACCGGACGCTCGGCGACGATCCCGAGACCGGCCTGCCCGTCCTCCTCCGGTCGGGGCGGTTCGGGCCCTACGTCCAGCTGGGGGAGGCCGGGAACGGCTCCAAGGCGAAGCCGACCACGGCGTCACTGCTGCGCTCCATGGACCCGGCTGAGGTCACCCTGGAGGAGGTCCTCCCCCTGCTGCGGTTGCCCCGGGTGGTGGGGACCGACCCGAGCGATGGACAGGAGATCCTGGCGTACAACGGGCGCTACGGCCCGTATCTGCGGAAGGGGAACGACAGCCGCAGCCTGGAGGACGAGGACCAGCTCTTCACGGTGACCCTCGAGGACGCCGTGGCGCGGTTCGCCCAGGCCAAGACGGGCCGGGGGCGTCGGGCGCCGGCGCCGCCGCTGCGGGAGTTGGGCCCTGATCCCACCTCGGGTACACCGATCGTGGTGCGGGAGGGTCGCTTCGGGCCCTATGTGACCGACGGTCAGACCAACGCCTCCCTGCGGACGGGGGACACCACCGAGGGGGTCACCCTGGAGCGCGCTGCAGAGCTGTTGGCCGAGAAGCGGGCGAAGGGACCAGCCACCGGCACAAAGAAGGGGGCCACCAAGAAGGCGGGCGCCACCAAGAAGGGGGGCACAACGGCGACCGGGGCCACCAAGAAGGCGGGTGGCACCAAGAAGACAGGTGGCACCAAGAAGGCGGGTGGCACCAAGAAGGGGACCGGGGCCCGACGGAGCGGCGGCTCCGGCCGGGGACCCTCGGGTGCCTGAACCGCTCGGAGCCCCCAACGTGGTCCAGCCGACGGGCCCCTCGCTGCCTGGCCGGCTCATCGCCCTCGAGGGAGGGGAGGCCAGCGGTAAGACCACCCAGGCGGCACGGCTGGCGGCGTCCCTGGGCGCCCTGGCCACCAGGGAGCCGGGTGGGACCGCCCTCGGCGAAGGCCTCCGGGCGCTGCTGCTGGAGGCGCGAGACCTCGAGGTGGCGTCACGGGCGGAGGCGCTGGTGGTACTGGCCGACCGTGCCCAGCACGTCGCCGAGGTGGTGGCCCCCGCCCTGGCCGCCGGCCACTGGGTCGTCACCGACCGCTACGCAGGGTCCACGCTTGCCTACCAGGGTTATGGACGTGGCCTGGCGGTGGACGAGCTGGTGTGGCTGTCCACCTGGGCAACCGGAGGCGTCGGTGCCGATCTGACGATCCTGCTGGACGTCGCGGTCCCCGAGATCGACCGCCGGCGGGCCGAGCGGCCCCGTCACACCGACCGACTGGAGGATGAGGAGGGTCGCTTCCACGCCCTGGTGGCCGACGGCTACCGGGCGCTGGCGGCCGCCGACCCTGTCGGGTGGGCCGTGGTCGACGGGTCGGGGTCGGTCGAGGACGTGGCGGCCCGAGTGGTCGCCGTCGTCGACCGGCGGCTCGGTCCCCTTCCCGGTGACACGGGGCGGGGTACCCGCCCCGTGGGTGGGCCCGGAGCGCCCGATGGCTGAGCTGTTCGCCGACGTGATCGGCCAGCACCAGGCCGTGGCCGCCCTGCGGGCGGCGGCCCGTGCCCCGGTCCACGCCTATCTCCTCGTGGGGCCGCCCGGGTCGGGCAAGCGCGCCGCAGCCCGTTCCTTTGCTGCCTCGCTCCTCTGTCCGGAGGGTGGCTGCGGCCGCTGCCGGCACTGCAGTCTGGCGTTGTCGGCCGCCCACCCCGACCTGGCGATCGTGGAGCGGACCGGCGCGTCCATCGGGGTCGACGAGGCGAGGGACGTGGCCCGTCTCGCCGCCAGGACGCCACTCGAGGCTCCTCGCCAGGTTCTGATCCTCGCCGATTTCCATCTGGTGGACCGCGCCGCCCCGGCGCTGCTCAAGGCGGTCGAGGAACCGCCGGAGCGAACGGTGTTCGTGGTGTTGGCGGACCGGATCGTGCCGGAGCTGGTCACGATCGCCAGTCGGTGCGTGATCGTGGAGCTGCGCCCCCTGTCAGAGGAAGTCCTGGTCGCCGCCCTGGAGGCCGAGGGGGCGGACCATGGGGTGGCCCAGGTGGCCGCGCGGGCCGCCGGTGGGCGCCTGGACCGCGCCCGCCTGCTGGTCGCCGACGCCGGCCTGAGCGCCCGCCAGGAGATGTGGCGCACGCTGCCGTCACGCCTGGATGGAACGGGCGCCACGGTCGCCAGGGCGGTCGGCGAGGTGCTGGCCGCCATCGAGGGGGTGCTCGAGCCCCTCCGGGCCGGCCAGGATGCCGAGCTCCACCGGCTGGCCGAGGAGGCCGAGGCTCGGGGGGAACGGGGCGTGCCCGCCCGGCGGGAGGTCGAGGAGCGCCATCGACGGGAGCAGCGTCGGACTCGTACCGACGAGTTGCGATCGGGCTTGGCGGTGCTGGCTCGAGCCTACGGCGACCAGGTGGGGACCACGAGTGGCGGCGTGCCCGGCAGGGGGGCCGGTCGCCGGGCGCTGGCGGCCGCGGAGGCGGTGGCTGCCATCGACGAGGCCGGCCGCGCCCTCGACCGGAACCCGAACGAGACGCTCCTGCTCCAGGACCTCCTTCTCCGCCTGTCCGGCGTGGGAACGGAGTCCCCGGGGTAGGCGTCCGGCCAGGCGCGATGTCGTGCCTCGTTGGGTGATCGGGGCGACCCGTGACAGTATCGACGCTGTCCCTGGCAACCGTCGGAGGGGGCGCTGGCAGCCGTGGAGAACGCCGAGTACGGGTCGTGGGCCTTCTGGGTTGATCGCGGCGGGACCTTCACCGACATCGTGGCCAGAGCGCCCGACGGGTCGCTGGTCGCCCGGAAGCTGCTCTCCCAGGATCCCGAACGCTACGTCGACGCCGGGGTGGCCGGCATCCGCCAGGTCCTGGGGATCGACCCGGGGGATCCCGTTCCCCCCGGCGTCGTGGACGTGGTCAAGTTGGGGACGACGATCGCCACAAACGCGCTGCTCGAGGGTACCGGGGCCCCGACGGCGCTGGTGGTCACCGAGGGGTTCGGGGACGGCCTGCGCATCGCCTATCAGCACCGACCGCGGATCTTCGACCCGGCGATCGTGCTCCCCGCCATGGTGTACGGCCGGGTCATCGAGGTTGCCGAGCGGGTCAGCGTCGCGGGGGAGGTGCTGCGACCGCTCGACCTTGAGCGGGCCCGCCGGGACCTCCAGCGGGCCCACGACGACGGCTTCCGAGCGGTGGCGATCGTGTGCCTCCACGGCTACCGCTTCCCCGGGCACGAGGTCGAGCTGGCCGAGGTGGCCCGGGCGATCGGCTACACCCAGATCTCGCCGTCGCACCAGGTGGACCCGTTGATGAAGTTCGTCGTCCGTGGCGATACCACGGTGGTGGACGCCCACCTCTCCCCCCTCCTGGGCGACTACCTGGGGGGCTTGGTCGACGAGCTGGGGGGCGCACGCCTCATGCTCATGCAGTCCAACGGCGGACTCGCCGACGCTCAGCGGTTCCGGGGGAAGGACTCGGTCCTCTCCGGTCCTGCCGGGGGCATCGTGGGAATGATGAGGGTGTCCCAGGCGCTCGGGTTCGACAAGGCCATCGGCTTCGACATGGGCGGGACGTCCACCGACGTCTCCCACCACGCGGGGGAGCTCGAGCGGGTGATGGAGACCGAGGTGGCCGGGGTGCGGGTGCGGTCGCCGATGTTGGCCATCCACACGGTGGCGGCCGGTGGGGGTTCGGTGCTGCGTTTCGACGGCAGTCGCCTCCGGGTGGGACCCGACTCGGCCGGGGCCGACCCCGGTCCAGCCTGCTACGGCAGGAGCGGCCCGCTCACCGTCACCGATGCCAACCTGATGCTGGGTCGGATCCAGGCGACGTGGTTCCCCCACGTCTTCGGACCTGGTGGGGACCGGTCGCTCGACGTGGAGGTGACCCGCCGGGGCTTCGCCGAGCTCGCCGCCCAGGTGGGGGAGGCCACGGGGGACGCGGTCCAGCCCGAGGAGGCGGCGATGGGGTTCCTGGAGATCGCCGTGGAGAACATGGCCAACGCCATCAAGAAGATCTCCGTGCAGCGCGGCCACGACGTCACCGAGTACGTGCTGGTCACCTTTGGCGGGGCCGGTGGCCAGCACGCCTGCGCGGTGGCCGACGCCCTCGGCATGACCAGGGTGGTGATACCCGCCTACGCCGGGGTGCTGTCGGCCTACGGGATCGGCCTGGCCGACACCGTCAGCATGAAAGAGGAGGCAATCGACCGGGTGCTGGCCGAGGACCTGCTGGGGCACCTGGAGGCCGCGGTGGGGCGGCTGGAGGGGGAGACCAGGGCGGAGCTCGTGGGCGAGGGGGTCGCCGCCCGGGGCACCAGGGTGGTGCGCCGGGTGCACCTCCGGTACCAGGGGACCGACACGAGCCTGCCCGTCGGGTACGCCTCGATGGAGGAGATGCGGCGGGACTTTGAGGACGCCCATCGGCGCCAGTACTCGTTCACCATGCCCGGGCGCGACGTGATCGCCGAGGCCGTGTCGGTCGAGGCGATCGGTGTGGCCGACCAGCCCGACCTGCCCAAGCTGTTCACCAGGCCGGGGCGCCTCCAGCCGCAGGCCACGGTCCCGGTCCACGTCGGGGGCGCCTGGCGGCACGTGGGTCTGTACCGCCGGGAGGAGCTCTGTGCCGCCGACATCATCTCGGGTCCAGCACTCGTCACCGAGGACCATGCCACCACCCTCGTCGAGCCCGGGTGGGAGCTGGCCGTGACCCCGGTCGGCCACCTGGTTCTGACCCGGGTGGCCGCAGCCGGGGAGGCGACGGTGACCGCGGAGGTGGACCCGGTGAAGCTCGAGGTCTTCAACAACCTGTTCATGGCCATCGCCGAGCAGATGGGGACCCGACTGGAGAGCACCGCCCGATCGGTCAACATCAAGGAACGGCTGGACTTCTCCTGTGCGCTCTTCGGTCCGGACGGCGCCCTCGTTGCCAATGCTCCCCACATCCCGGTCCACCTCGGATCGATGGGGGATTCCATCAAGCAGGTTATCGCCGCCAATGGGGATCGTATGCGCCCCGGGCACGTGTACGCCCTGAACGACCCCTACCACGGGGGCACCCATCTCCCGGATATCACCGTCGTCACCCCGGTCTTCGACGACGAGGGAACAGCCGTTCTTTTTTATGTCGCGTCCCGGGGCCACCACGCCGAGATCGGCGGCCTCAGCCCCGGATCGATGCCGGCATTCTCCCGGAGCATCGTCGAGGAGGGGGTGCTGTTCGACAATTGGCTGCTGGTCGAGGACGGGAGGTTCCGTGAGGAGGAGACCCGTGAGGTTCTGGCCGGCGCCGCGTACCCCTCCCGCAGCCCGGAGGACAACCTCGCCGACCTGCGGGCTCAGGTCGCTGCCAACGAGAAGGGCGTCCAGGAGGTGCGGGCGATGGCGGCACACTTCGGCCTGGAGGTGGTGCACGCCTACATGAGGCATGTGCAAGACAACGCCGAGGAGTCCGTCCGCCGGGTGATCTCGGTTCTCCACGACGGGCACTACCGGTACGAGATGGACAGCGGGGCGGTCATCGAGGTGTCGGTGGCGGTGGACCGGGAGGGTCGCAGCGCGGTGATCGACTTCACCGGAACGTCGGCCGAGCTGGAGACCAACTTCAACGCCCCGTCCTCGGTGGCCCGGGCGGCGATCCTCTACGTGTTCCGCACCCTGGTGTCGGACGACATCCCCCTCAACGAGGGCTGCATGAAACCCCTCAGCGTGCGGATCCCCGAGGGGAGCATGCTCGCACCACGGTTTCCTGCGGGCACCGTGGCCGGCAACGTGGAGACATCCCAGGCCGTGACCGGGGCGCTCTATGCGGCGCTGGGGGTGATGGCCGAAGGCTCGGGCACGATGAACAACGTGACCTTCGGAAACGAGCGCTACCAGTACTACGAGACGGTTGGCAGCGGGTCTGGCGCGGGCCCCGGCTTCAACGGCGCCGATGTGGTGCAGACGCACATGACCAATTCCCGACTGACCGACCCCGAGGTGCTCGAGTCGCGCTTCCCCGTCCTCCTCGAGTCCTTTTCCGTTCGTCGCGGCACCGGCGGCGCCGGACGCTGGCACGGTGGCGACGGTGGTCGGCGTCGCATCCGGTTCCTCGAGCCAATGAGCGTCGCCCTCCTCTCGGGGCACCGTCGGGTGCCGCCCTACGGCATGGCCGGTGGCCAGCCCGGGTCGTGCGGACGCAACGCGCTCCACCGAGCCGACGGTTCGACCACCGAGCTGCAGGGGGTGGACGCGACCGACGTCGCCGTGGGGGACGTGCTGGTCGTGGAGACCCCCGGGGGCGGCGGGTTCGGTGAGGGGGAGCGCGGGGACGGCGCGGACGGGCGGACCGTGGAGGAATGACGTGGGACATCAGGTCGCGGATCTGACCCCGCCGGGGCCGCTCAGGAGCGCCCGGATGCCCGGCCAGGGACAGGTCGGGGGCATGCCGGGCCGGGTGGGGTCCCGGCCCCCTGGTGGCCGGGAGCGACGGTGACGCCGTTGGAAGGCGTCACCGTCGTTGCCCTGGAGCAGGCGGTGGCCGGGCCGCTGGCGACCCGTCACCTGGCCGATCTTGGAGCCCGGGTCATCAAGGTCGAACGCCCTGACGGCGGTGACTTCGCCAGGAGATACGACACGGCGGTGCGGGGGATGGGCAGCCATTTCGTCTGGCTGAACCGCTCGAAAGAGTCGGTGTCGCTGGACCTCAAGCGCCGCGAGGGTCGCGACGTGCTGAACGAGCTCGTGGCCCGGGCCGACATCTTCCTCCAGAACCTGGCTCCGGGAGCGGCTGCCCGGCTCGGGTTCGACGCCGCCACCCTGGTGGGGCGGCATCCCCGGTTGGTGGGGTGTGACCTCTCGGGTTACGGCGATGACGGCCCGTACCGGGACAAGCGGGCCTACGACCTGCTGGTCCAGGCCGAGTCGGGACTGGTATCGGTCACCGGCACCCCGGATCACCCCGCCAAGGCCGGGATCCCGGCCGCGGATATCGCCACCGGCATGTACGCCTACAGCAGCATCCTCGCCGGCCTGTTGCAGCGGGATCGCACCGGTCGGGGCACGGCCATCGAGGTCACGATGCTGGAGGCCCTGGCCGAGTGGTTGGGGCACCAGGTGTACACCGCGCTCTACACGGCAACCGTGCCCTCCGGAGCGGGGCTGAGCCATCCCGTCATCTGCCCCTATGACGCCTATCCCACCTGTGATGGCCACCAGGTGGTGGTGGGGGTGCAGAACGACCGTGAGTGGGGTCGCCTGGCCGTCGATGTCCTCGGGCGTCCCGAGCTGGCGAGTGATCCGGACTTCGCCACCAACGTGGCACGAGTCCGCCACCGCGCTCGAGTCGACTCGGTCCTCACGACGGTCATCTCCACCCTGACGGCCGAGGAGGCGATCGACCGCCTCGTGGCGGCCGGTATCGCGCACGCCACCATCAACACCGTCGGTGATCTCGTGGCCCACGAGCAGCTGGAGGCACGGGACCGTTGGCGGCGGATTCCCTCGCCGGTCGGGGAGCTCCACGCCCTGCTGCCCCCAGGCACTCTCGGAGCGGTTGCCCCCACGATGGGCGCGGTCCCGGCCCTGGGCGAACACAGCGACCGGGTGCTCGGGGAGCTCGGCTACGACCCCGCTGGTATTGCGCGTCTGCGGACCCTGGGGGTGCTCGGTCCCGGCCCCGAGGGGCCAGCGGTTGCCGATGACACCGACGGAGCCGGGACGGGTCCCGGTCGGGACAGGCCCAACGGGGGGCGGGCCACCTAGACTTACCGGGGCGCCCGAGTAGCTCAGCCGGCAGAGCAGCTCACTCGTAATGAGCAGGCCAGGGGTTCGAGTCCCCTCTCGGGCTCGGCGAAACGGGAGGTCAGAGGCCTGTGGTCCCGTGACACCACTGGAGGTGGCCTCGTCCCAACAGGGGTGATGCGGGAGGAGCCATGACGGGACATCCGGCCCCCGCCCGAGCGAGGGGGCGACGGGCGGGAGCTGCGGGTGTCCCCTGGCCGGGATGCGCGGAGCCGGGCCCGCCGGTGCTGCCTGGTTGATCCGGGGCCTCCCACGGGCGGCCGTGGGGAGCCCGCCCACCTGCTGGCCGACCAGGACCGCCGGCCCGCCGTGGTCCCCAGGGAGCCCGCAGGAGACCGGGCCCGGCCCCGA
>DASQQH010000161.1:0-2553 GCA_035643555.1 Acidimicrobiales bacterium
ACCTGGCCTTCGGCAGCACTTGCGACTACGAGCCCTACGAGGGCTACGTGGTCGGGGTCAATGCAGCCTCGGGTGCCCGGACGGCGATGTGGTCCGACGAGGTGGGTTCCCTCACCAACGAGGCGGGCATCTGGCAATCCGGCGGAGGACTGGTTTCCGACGGGCCCGGGCGCATCCTGTTGACCACCGGCAATGGGGCCTCTCCGCCACCTGGACCCGGCGACTCCCCGCCCTCCGTCCTCGGGGACTCGGTCGTGCGGTTGGGGGTGAACCCCGACGGGACCCTGAGCCCGCAGAGTTTCTTCAGTCCGGCCAACACCCTTACCCTCGCCCAGAACGACACTGACCTGGGCTCGGGAGGGCCCATGGAGCTCCCGCCAGCCTTCGGCACCTCGGCCCATCCCCACCTGGTGATGCAGGCCGGCAAGGACGGAAGGGTCTTCCTGCTCGATGCGGACCACCTGGGCGGCGAGGCTCAGGGGCCGAACGGCAGTGACAAGGTGGTGGGCGTCACCGGCCCGTATGCCGGTGTGTGGGGGCATCCCGCCTTCTGGGGCGGCGATGGGGGTTTCGCGTACTCCGTCGAGAACGGCGGTCCCCTCCGGGCCTTCCGGTATGGGCTCAACGGTAGCGGCACCCCGACGCTGACCTCCGCGGGCGCGAGTGCCGGCACCTTCCCCTTCGGCTCCGGCTCGCCGGTCGTGACCTCCACTGGCACCACCTCAGGCTCGGCCCTGGTGTGGACGGTGTACTCGCCCGGACCCGGCCGCACGGGCGCCCAACTACGTGCCTACAACGCTATTCCCCAGAACGGGACGCTCCCGCTCGTCTACCAAGCACCGATCGGCACTGCCGCCAAGTTCTCGGTGCCCGCCACCGACGGCGGACGGGTCTTCGTCGGCACCGGTGATGGCCACGTGGTGGGGTTTGGCGCACCCACCACGCCGGTGCTCCAGGCACCGACGACCGATTTCGGGCTCGTGGGGGTGGGAAGCACCGCCAACGCCACGGTCACCATCACCGCCAACCGGCCCGTCACCCTGTCGGGGATCACCACGTCGGCGCCCTTTGGCACTTCACCGCCCCAGTTGCCACTCCCCCTGAGCGCCGGCCAGCGCCTGTCCGTGCCCACGAGTTTCACGCCCACCGCCGCGGGCGCGGCGACCGGGACTCTGAACTTCGCCACCAACCAGGGGACGGCCACAGTGAGCCTGACCGGGACCGGTTCGAGGCCCGGACTTGGGGCCACGCCCACCTCGCTGTCGTTCACCGGGGTGCCAACCGGGACGAGCAAGACCCTCAATGTCACCATCACCAACACGGGGACCACGACCGAGACCATCACCGGGGTCACCCCGCCGGGGCCGCCCTTCACGGTCTCAGGCCTGCCGTCCCCGGGGACGACCCTCCAGGCGCAGGGTTCGGTGTCGGCCTCGGTGACCTACGATCCCACCGCGGCCGGCAGCGACGCCGGGAACCTCCAGGTGACGAGCGATGCCGGGGGGGTGAGCGTGCCCCTGACCGGGTCCGCGGTCGCCGGGGCACCACGTCTTTCGATCCAGCCAAATCCGCTCGACTTTGGCGCCGTTCCGGTGGGCGAGTCCCAGACGATGTATTTCAAGCTCACCAACACCGGCAACGTCCCTCTGACCATCACCAAGGCCACGACCCCGACGGGCGCGTTCACCGCGCCCAACCCCGTGGCCGACGGCCAGCAGGTGGCGCCGGGGGCCACCGTTTACCAGGCGGTCACGTTCGCCCCCACCGCTGCGGGGACCGCCACAGCCCAGTTCCAGGTCACCGGCAATGACGGTCAGGGAACCCAGACCGAACAGCTAACCGGCAGTGGTACGGGCGATCCGGTCGGCGCCTACTACAACCAGCTCGGCGGGGCGGCCTCCTACCTGGGCAACCCAATCGACAACGTGTACTCGATCGGCGGCGGTGAGGCACAGGACTTCCAGGGCGGATCGATCTACTGGTCACCCGCCACCGCTGCTCACGCCGTGCATGGTGCCATCCTCGCCCACTACCAGGCGCTCGGGGGACCCCTGAGCTTCCTCGGGTTCCCGATCACCGACGAGACCGGTACCCCCGATGGGGTCGGACGGTTCAACCACTTCGCCAACGACGGCTCGATCTACTGGACCCCTGGTACCGGCGCCTGGTCCATCCACGGGGCGATCCGGGACCACTGGGCCGCCATGGGCTGGGAGCGGAGCGCCCTCGGCTACCCCACCTCGGACGAAACGGGGGTATCCGACGGGGTGGGTCGCTACAACACCTTCGCCGGGGGCGGTGGGGGGGCCATCTACTGGACGCCCCGAACCGGCGCCTGGTCGGTCCACGGCGCCATCCTCGCCCACTACCAGACACTCGGGGGACCGACCGGCGTCCTCGGGTACCCGGTCACCGACGAGACCGGTACCCCCGACGGGGTCGGACGGTTCAACACCTTCGCCGGTGGCGGCGGAGCCTCCATCTACTGGACCCCTGGTACCGGCGCCTGGTCCATCCACGGGGCGATCCGGGACCACTGGGCCGCCATGGGCT
>DASQQH010000162.1:0-5686 GCA_035643555.1 Acidimicrobiales bacterium
GGCCGTGGCGGGGATCCCCTTCGACGGCGGAACCACCTACCGCCCCGGCGCCAGGTTCGGCCCCGCCGGTGTCCGGGAGGCCTCCCGCCTGCTCCGCCCCTACCACCCCGGGCTGGGCGTCGAGCCCTTCGGGGTCCACCAGGTGGTCGACGCCGGCGACCTCACCGCCACCCCCTTCTCGGTCGACCAGGCCATTGCCGACATCGAGACCGGGGCGGGGGAGCTCCTCCGCCGGGGTGGCGCCCTGGTGGCCATCGGCGGCGACCACACCGTCTCCCTGCCGCTGCTCCGGGCCACCGCCGGGCGTCACGGTCCCCTCGCCCTGGTGCACCTCGATGCGCACCTCGACACCTGGGACACCTACCTCGCCGCCCCCTACACCCACGGAACGCCGTTCCGGCGGGCCTTCGAGGAGGGGCTGCTGGCCGAGGACCACTCCCTGCACGTGGGCACCCGCGGCCCCCTCTACGGGCCCGGGGACCTGGACGACGACGCCGGCATGGGCTTTCGGGTGATCACCGCCCAGGCGTTCGGGGACAGCCCGATCGCCGACCTCGCCGGCCGCATCGCCGCCCGCGTGGGATCGGCACCCCTCTATCTGTCCATCGACATCGACGTCCTGGACCCCGCCCACGCTCCCGGGACCGGGACACCCGAGGCGGGCGGTCTGTCCACCCGGGAGCTGTTGGGCCTCCTGCGAGGGTTGGTGGGCCTGCACCTCGTGGGCGCCGACGTCGTCGAGGTGGCGCCGGCCTACGACCATGCCGAGATCACCGCCGTGGCCGCCAGCCACGTCGTCTACGAGGTGGTGGCCCTCCTCGCCCGGCAGGAGGAGGACCGGGCCTCCCGGGGGGCCACGCCCGCCCGCACCAGGGCGCCGGGGTGACCGGGCCCGGCGTGGCGGTCGGGCCGACCGGGGCCCTCAGGGCTCGGTGGGGGCCACGGTCACCGGTCTCGCCGGCCCGCCGGGGTGGAGGAACACCAGCCACAGGGCCGAGACGGGCGCAGCGGTGACGGTGCCGATGGCCTCTGCGTAGGCCCCCAGCTGCACCCGGTACCGCTGCACCCGGGCATCGAGGTCGGCCTCGTCCCGCCAGTGGTCGGTCTTGTAGTCGACGATGACCAGCCCGTGGTCGTCCCGGTAGAGCAGGTCGATGTAGCCCTCGAGAACGCCGTCGCCCCGGGGGATGCCCACGTACACCTCGCGCCAGTGGGGCCGCCGCGCCGCCTCCTGGACCACCTGGGCCGCCAGCGCGGAGCGACAGAAGCCCTCGATGACCGCCTCCTGGCCGAGCACCCCCTCCGCCGCTGCCTGGGCGGCACAGGTCCCGGGGAGCCCCTCGCCGGTCGCCAGGTCCACGGACTGGAGCACCCCGTGGACCGCTCGGCCGATCGCGGTCCCGTAGCGGCCCTTCTGCCAGGGGGGAAGGTCGACGTCCCGCGGGTCCTTGGACAGCCCGGCCGGGGCGACCGCGGTCGCCAGGGCGGCCGCCTCCTCGGCCAGGCGGGTGGCCGACACCGCCACCGGGCGGGTCGCCCGGGCGAACGCCTCCCCGTACTCACGCCGCCACCGGTCCATCGGGGGCAGGTCGGCGGTGGCCTCCGCCGCCCGAGGAGGGGGCCGCCTGGTCCCGCCGACGGGGCGCGGGCGCAGGTCGGCCACCAGGTCCTGGTCCCACCCGGCCCGGTGGAGGACCTCGGCGGCGGTGGCGCGTTCGGCGCCCGCCTTGCGGTGGACCGAGACGATCAGGTGGTCCCGGGCCCGGGTGGCCGCCACGTAGAGGAGGCGCAGCCGCTCGTGATGGTCGAGCTGCTCCTCGAGGGGCCTGGTGGCGGCGAACTCGGCGGTCTCCAGCTCGGAGGTCAGATGCACCGCCCAGTGCCCCCCCGGGGGGAAGTACACCTGGACACCGGCCTGACGGCCGGTGAGCCTCGTGGTGAGCCCGGAGAGCACCGTGACAGGGAACTCCAGGCCCTTGGCCCCGTGGACGGTGAGGATGCGCACGGCGTCGTCGTCGGTCTCGGGCAGGACGGCCTCGATCACCCGGGCGCCCTCGGCGCCCTGCAGCCTGGCCCAGGCGAGGTAGTCCCGCAGCGTCGCACCGCCGGCCTCCTCCCAGGCGCGGCACTGGTCGAGGACGAAGCGCAGGCGGCGCCACAGGTCCCGGGGCCGGGGATGGACGAAGGCCACCTCCATGAGCCGGCGCTCCCTGACAATCCGCTCGAGGACCTGGCTGGGGGACAGCCACAGGCGCTCCCGGTGGAGTGACCCCAGCCAGGCGAGCCCCTCGGCGACCACGTCCTCGGCTGGGGTCCCCTCGGGGACCGGGGCCTGGTGGTCCCAGCGCCCGCCCGCCTGGCGCCAGCGATAGAGGTCGTCGTCGCCGCAGCCGAAGGCCGCGCTCCTGAGGGCCGAGACGACCGCCAGGGAGTCGGTGGGGTCCTCCACGGCGCGGGCCACCAGCAACAGGTCGCGCACCTCGGCCGTGCCGTAGACCAGGGAGGAGGTCTCGGCCCGGTAGGGGATGCCGGCGTCGGCCAGGGCCGACTCGAGCGCTGGCAGGGAGGTGCGGGCCGGGAGCAGCACGGCGATGTCGGACCAGCACGCCGCCCGCCACCCTCCCCTCACCCGGTCCTCGACGGCCCAGCCGTCGGTGACCACCTGGTGGATGGCGCCGGCGACGTCGGCCGCCTCGGCCGTCCGCAGGTCCTCCGCCACGGCGGCCTTGGGGTGGGGGTCCATGCCCAGGAAGGCCACCGCCGGGCCCCGGGGAGGGTTCTCCCGGGTGGGGTCGAGGGCCTGGTAGGCGGGCTGGGACTCCCCGTCGGGTCGGATCAGGCGGCCGAAGGTGTGGTTGACCCAGGCCAGGATGGCCCCGGCGGTGCGGAAGTTGGCACGCAGGGACTCGACTCGACCCCCCAGGGCGTCCCGGGCCCGGAGGAACACGGCGATGTCGGCCCGACGGAACCGGTAGATCGACTGCTTGGGGTCCCCGACGACGAACAGCCGCCCGGGCTCGGGGGTGACCTCAACCCAGTGCTTCCCGGCCGCGTCGGGGTCCCGGGAGGCGATGAGGACGGCGAGTTCGACCTGGATGGGGTCGGTGTCCTGGAACTCGTCGAGCAGGAGACGCTGGTAGCGCTCGGCGAGGGCGGCCCGCACCGCCACGCCGCGGCGGGGGTCCCGCAGGACCGACCGGGCGAGGACCAACAGGTCGTGGAAGGCCAGTTCCCCGGCACGCCGTCGGTCCTCGGCCACCTCCACGGTGAAGGCGGCGAGCGCCTGGGCGAGGCGAACGAGCGCGGCATCCTTGATCCCGTCGCGGAGGTTGTCCCGGAGCTCCTTCACGGCCCTGATGCCCGCTCTCACGGCCTTGACGTCGGGCCAGTTGGCCGCCCTCCCCACCCCGGTGGCGACGCTCCCCTCCCCGAGCAGCCGCACCAGGTCGTCGTCGTCCTGGGCCGTCCGCAGCCGGACCGCCCACTCGGCCAGTTCGTCGAGGCTGGCCAGGAGCTTGTCCGAGCCGTCGGCACAGCCCTTCCCCATGGCCACCACCGCGTCGACCTCGGCGAGCAGGGGACCAAGGTCGATCGGGGGGACCTCGGCCACCGGGTCGCCGTTCCGCTCGGCGACCAGGTCCCAGTTCTGGGCGAAGAGGACCGCCACCTGGTGGAGGTGGTCGAGCCTGGCGCCGCCGGCCAGCAGGAGGCGCAGGGGGCGGTCCAGGACGGGGTCCTCGATGGCCCGGTCGAGGAAGGCCGCCCATGCCTCCTCGAAGGCCACCTGGGAGGCGATCTCGTCCAGCACGGTGACCCGGGGCGGAAGGCCGGCCTCGACGGGGTGCTCGGTCAGGATGCGCTGGGCGAAGGCGTGCAGGGTGCAGATGGCGGCCCGGTCGAGGCCCCCGAGGGCGGCACGGCACCGCTGCGAGGTGGCTGCCCGTCGCTGGAGCTCGCTGCGGATCCGGTCGGCCAGCTCCCCGGCCGCCTTCTCGGTGAAGGTGATGGCGGCGATCCGGTCCGCCTCGACGCCATCCTCGACCAGGGCGACGAAGCGGCCCACGAGGCAGGTTGTCTTGCCCGAGCCCGCCCCGGCCTCGACGAACAGGGTCGTCCCGAGTTGCTGGCACACCGCCCGGCGGGCGGCGTCGTCAGTGGCCATCGACGGCCCCGGGTTCGACCAGGGAGACATAGGCGGCCAGGGCCGGGTCCCCGCGTTTGCGCTCCCAGGCCCGGCGGACCTCGGTGGTGTGCAGGCCGTCGGGGGAGCAGTACCAGCACGCCACCCAGGGAGCTGGACGATCGGCGCTCGGGCGGGCGGGGAAGACCCCGGCCCTGATCCCGTCCACGATGACGGCCATCGTCCGGCCCACCTCCGCCTCCACCGCGGGGGTGAGGGGATAGCCACGCCAGGCGAAGCCCCCCTTGGTGGTGACGAACCAGTACCAGGCCTCGACGTCGCTGCCGCCGAGGACCTGGCGGGCGGCGACCCCATAGATGGCCAGCTGCAGGTGGGTGCCGCCGTGGTGGGGGTCGTCGACGGAGAGGCCCTTGTAGGGGTTCGCGCTCCCGGTCTTGTAGTCGATGACCGTCAGACGGTCCGGGGCGGCCTCGTCCACCCGGTCGATCACCCCCCGGACGGCCACCGTCCGCCCGTCCGCCAACGGGTAGGCAACGCCCCCGTCCCCGAAGACCAGCTCGGTGTCCACGGGCCGTCCCTGGTCCTTGCCGGCGAAGGTCTCGAGGTCGGCCATGATGCGGGCCCGGTCGCGACGCCAGAACATGGTCCGGCCCACCAGGCCCCGGGCCTCGTAGGCGGCGCAGACCTCCTCGGCGATGGTGAGCAGGTGTCGGCGTTCCTCCTCGCCCCAGGGCCCGGCGCGCCCGGCGGGGATCTGGTCGCTGACGAAGCGGTCCAGGACCTCGTGGATCAGGCTCCCCCGGTCCAGGGGGCTCATCTCCCACTGGCGCTCGGGATCCTCGACGGGCTCCACCCCGAGCAGATACTCCATGAAGAAGGCATGCGGGCAGGTGGCCCAGGTCTCGAGCCTCGAGGCGGAGGTGACCGACCCGGCGGTGTAGTCGGGGAGGGACAGGCCGGCCAGGTTGCCGTCGAAGCGGGTGAAGGCCTCGCTGCGCCGGGCCCGGGCCAGGGCCATGCCCCGGGCGAGGACCGGATCGGTGTCGATCACGGCCTTCTGACGGGCGAGCATGCCGGCCAGGCGGTGCTCCTGGGACGTGGCGGGGAAGGCCACCCTGGCCAGGCCCCCCGCCAGGGAGGGCACCGACTCGAAGAACCGGCCCCTCAGGCCGGCGAGGTCCTCGGTGAACACCTGCTCGGCCCCCGACAGGTGGGCCAGGTCCTCGAGCAGCCAACGGGAGGCGGCCCGGTCGCCCTGACGGCGAAGGTCCCCCCGGGGGAAGCACAGCGTCGCCTCGGCGGCACCTGCCACCGCCACCAGCAGCTGACGGTGGTCGTGGGCCACCCGCTCGGCACAGAGCGTGAGCTCCCCGGCGGCGGCCCGGCGCTCCTCGTCGGAGAGCAGGGAATCCTCCAGGCGATGGGGCGGGAACAGGCCCTCCGCCATGCCCAGGACCACCACCCGGTCCAGGTCCACGCCCCCGGCCAGGGCCGCGGGACCGACGAGGACCCCCTCGCCGAGGTGCCCGAGGCGAGGCAGGGCCT
>DASQQH010000163.1:0-2042 GCA_035643555.1 Acidimicrobiales bacterium
GAGCTCGGTGACGACGGTCGCCTGGTGCTGCTCCAGCGAGACGAGCTCATGGGCGACTTCGAGGACGAGCGGCGGCTGGTCATCCGGGACTACGTCCACGACCTCCAGGACGCACCGGCGGCGCTGGAGCGGCTCGGGTCCCTCTCGGGGGAGGATCTCCTCGACCTCCAGCAGGTGGCGGGGGTCCTCGGCCTCCCCGCCGACCTGGGGCAGCTCGACTCGAGCGTCCAGCCCCGGGGCCACCGCCTCCTCTCCCGGGTCCCCCGGCTCCCGGCCGAGCTGCCCGACCAGCTGGTCCGGCACTTCGGGACGCTCCAGAAGATCATGCGGGCGACCCACGGTGACCTGGTCGAGGCCACCGGCGCCGACGGCGCGGCCGCCCGACTGGTCAAGGACGGCCTCGCCCGCCTGGCCGAGACCAGCATCCTCGACCGCTACAGCTGAGGAGGGCTGGTCAGCGGGCCCGATGGGCCAGCTCGGCGCGGTCCAGGATGCGGTATCGGCGGTCGACCTGTTCGAGGAAGCCGAGCCGGACGAGGGTGGCGATCGCCTTGTTGACCCGCTCCCGGGAGGCGCCGACCAGCCCGGCGAGCTCCTCCTGGGTGACCGGCAGGACGAACTCGTCCGCCTCGCCCGCCAGCTCCAGGAGCCGCTTGGCCGTCCGCCCGGTGACGTCGAGGAACATGGCGTCGGCCAGCGCGGCGTCGGTGGCTCGCAGCCGTTGGGCCAGCAGCCGGATGAGGTTCCACAGCAGCTGGGGCCGACGGTCGAGCTCGGTGCGGATGGCGTCGTAGCTGACCGCCACCAGTTCCGAGCGCTCCAGGGCGCGGGCGTCGGCGGATCGCCCCTGGTCGTCGAGCAGGCCCATCTCGCCGAAGAGGTCGCCGGTCTCCATGAGGGCCACCATCGACTCGCGCTCGTCGGGCGATCGCTTGGAGATCGCCACCCGGCCGCCGGCCACCACATAGAGCGCGGCGGCCGGCCCACCCTCGGTGAACACCATGTCGTTGCGGTGCAGGGTGAGGGCGGTGGTCTCCCCGGCCACGCGGTCCACGGCCTCCCGGTCCAGCACCGCCACGAGATCCGAGCTGGCCAGGACGTCACGGCGGTCCACGACAGAGCAGCGTATCCGGCAGCGCCCCGCGCGGACGGCGTTCGCCGGGTGCGGAGTGGTAACCTTGAGTCACGATCGGGGCGCGGGACCGGCGCGGGAGCCAGGTAAGTTGTCCAATCCGCGGCGGGCCCCGTACCCTGGAACGTGCCTCGTTCGTGCCGGCTCGTCGTTGGGAGCGCCATGTCGTTCGACGTCGGTGACAAGGTCGTTTATCCCCATCACGGCGCGGCCGTGATCGAGAGGCGCGAGAAGAAGGAGGCCTTCGGGGAGAAGCGCGAGTACCTGGTGCTCCGCCTCGCCTACGGCGACCTCACCCTCATGGTCCCCGCGGACAACACCGAAGACGTCGGGCTGCGCGAGGTGATCAACGACGAGGAGGTGGAGGAGGTCTTCGCCGTCCTCCGCAAGAAGGAAGCCCGGATGCCGACCAACTGGTCCCGGCGGTACAAGAACCATGTGGAGAAGCTGAAGTCCGGCGACATCTACCAGGTGGCCGAGGTCGTCCGGAACCTCTCCATCCGGGACAAGGACAAGGGGCTGTCGGCCGGCGAGAAGCGGATGCTCACCCGAGCACGACAGATCCTGGTGTCCGAGCTCACCTTCGCCCTCGGCGTGAGCGAGGAGGAGGCGGAGGAGCGCCTCACCGAGGCCCTCCCGTAGGACGGCGGGCGACACCGTCCCCTGGGAGGGCGCGAGCGACGGCGGTGTCCGCGTGAGGGTGTGGGCCGTCGTCGTCGCCGGCGGCCAGGGGGCGCGCTTCGGCCGGTTCGCTCGGGCTATGCCCTCAGCCGGCGAGGAGGCACTGTCCAGGCTGGCGCGGACGATGCTGCGGCTCAGGGCCATGAACAGGGCAGCCGACATCCCCTTGTCGCATACGTCGGCGACGATCAGGGCCAATGTGCCCCGGGACAGAGGCACAAAATCATAG
>DASQQH010000164.1:0-2002 GCA_035643555.1 Acidimicrobiales bacterium
CTGGACGGTGGTCCCGCCGACGTAGGTCTGGTACGCGGCCCACCAGTTCGTGGCGATGGCGTGCTGCGCGGTGGCCAGGCCAACCCGGCCCGAGCAGACATCACCGTGGAGGACGTTCTCCAGATGGTCCTTCAGATTCGGGATGTGCCCCAGCTCTGGCCAGAGATTCGCCTCGGCGTTGTCGCCGCCCAGCTCCAGGGGGATGAGGTGGTCGAGTTCGTAGCTGTCGTGCTGCGAATAGGGGATGCCGTAGGAGGCGAAGACCTGGTGGCGCTCGGTCCCGGTCACGTCCCGGTGCGCCGTTGCCCAGCCGCCGGTGCAGACCTCAGCGGTGGTGACCCCGGGGAAGGTCTGCCCAGGGGTGCGACCTGGGTCCGGCATGGGCTCGGTGCCGACCTTGGTCGCCACCTGTCCCACCGTCGCGGTCGTGACCGGAGGAACCGTGGTGGTCGTCGTCGGGGCTGCCGTCGTGGGAGTGGTGGTCGTCGCCCGGTGCGGCGGTGCTGTCGTGGGAGCAGGGGCCGGAGGAGACGTCGTTGTGGTGCCGGCGATCCTGGCCCTTGTGGGCGTCGCCGGCGCGGTGGCGTTGGCGATCGCCCCGATCAGGATGAATCCCCCGAGGCCCGCGCCGGTAATGCACCATCGCTTCTTCCTGTACCAGGGTCGTCCTGGCTTGCCACGACTCATTCCACTGCCCTTTCACTCATCAACGGTTTCCACGTTATGAACCCCTCACGCCTCGACACCCGGCCTTGGCGCTGGCCACCATCGCCATTGGTGCCCCGGGAGCATCCGTATGCGGGCAAGATCCCCGTGAGCCCTGACACCTCGGGCGCCCCGGCCCGCTTCTCTGGGCGTCGGCGCCCCAGGCGTGAAGCACGTGAGCTGCAGCGCGAAACAGGAGGTCGGCGAGAACGCTCAGTGCAATCTCCCGTGTCCCCTCGCCCAGGTCCGTGCTCGACGGACACCGCCAGCGCCCCCGGCGTCGACACCGAAAGGCGGTGTCGTAGCACCTTGTAGCGCTCAGTCGTGCGCTACTGACAACGGTGTCTCTGCCAGACCCGTGCAGCCCCCTGCCTGGGGTGTGTCGACGTCACCAGCCTCGTCGTCCCCGTCACCTGTTCTCCGTGCTCCGTACCCGGGCACGGCGGCACAATCCCGTGGAACACGTTCATCCTTCCGCCGCTGCGGCTCGACCAGGCTGGGGCCAGGTCCCCCTGGCGCGTTGTTTCCCCCTGCGGGCCACCGGCGCAGATCCTAGGGACCGATGCTGTGACGAATCAACGGCGGCGCCGTTACGGGCTGATAACAACACCCACGCCAGCGTGTCCCTGCGAGCTCAGGAACATTTCCCCTTGAAACCACTGGGGCGGGCTCGTCGAGCGCCCGTCCGAAATGGGCCGCACGCCCCCAGGTCCAGGACCGCGACGGGCCCTGTGTTCAGCCCAGCGCCGGCCCACGCCGCCATCCGGGGAGAACCGCGGACCCGCCGCGGCCATCCGCCGGGGAGGGGGCCGCGACCACGGCCCACGCCGGGCCCGAGAACCCTTGACGACCCGTGCCGGTCACCCTAGAGTCCACCCGGCCCAGGACGGTCCTGGGGGGAAGTGGGGACGGGAGGAGCGTTCGAGACGGCGGAGGGGAGTCGGCCGGCGGGCTGAATCCCCAGGGGTCAGGAACACCCGACCCCCACCCGCGCCAGGGGTTGGCAGGAGCCCGAGCCGCAGCGCGAACCCTGCGGTCGGGTCGGTCGGGGGAACGGGTCCATCGATGCCATCGCTGTGACCTGTACCCGGATGGCCGTGCGCTTTGACCCGCCACGATGCTCGAACGCCACCGCCCGTCCCCGTGACAGAAGGGAACGCATTCCGTGAAACGCCTCTCCATGGCTGCCGCCCTGTTGGGCCTCTCCGCATCGACCGGGCTGGGGATCTCCGCCCTCGCCGCCCCGGCCGGTGCCCAGAGCCTCTGCACAATGGTCAGCACCAGCAAGGGCCTCCTC
>DASQQH010000165.1:0-2051 GCA_035643555.1 Acidimicrobiales bacterium
GGCACCGCGCAGCACCGGGAGCTCGAACCCCTCGACGTCAATCTTCACCACGGCCGGGGGATCGGCGCCCACGAGGGACTCGAGGGTGTGGACCGGCACGGGGATCCTCCCGCTTGCGCCGGCCAGGGCACCGCCGGTGCCCGGCGCCCCCTCCAGATCACCGTTCCCGGTGGCCCGCCCCAGGGTGGTGGGGGTCAGCCGGTTGAGCACGTCACGTGAGAAGATCTCCAGACTCGCCTCGCCTGCCTCCGCCCCCACCGCACAGGCGAGGACTGTGGCCTGCAGCCCGTTCAGGGCGAGATTGGTACGGAGATCGGCCACGGTCGGCGCGTACGGCTCCACCGCCGTTATCCGGATGCCGGGCAGGCGCGACCCGATCAGAACGCTGAAGACGCCGACGTTGGCACCGACGTCAACGAAGTGATCGCCGGGCCGTAGGTATCGCAGGCAGAACCCCACCTCCTCCCAGTCGTGGATGCCGTTGTAGAGGGTCCACACCGCTGCGAACTGCCCGGTATGCACGAGGAGTCTGGTGCGGCCGTCGACCGTGATGACCGCTTCGGTGGTGCCGTCGCGCCACGTGTGCCAGTGCCACTGGGCAGCTCGGCGCAGCGCTGCCAGGCGGGCCCCTCGATTGGCCGGGTGACGGAGGATGGTACGGATCCAATACTGGGATCTCGCAACCACTCGTGGGAGTGCCAGCGGGGTCGGTGCTGGAGCGGGTTGGGCGCCTTCGCTCGAGGCGACCTTCAACCGCGGCCTGACCCGCAGACCAGCCCCGCCTGGCCCATCCTGCCCGGGGCGGCTGCGGCGGTGGCCTCGCTGTCCGGTGTGACCACGTCCGGTTCCTGGTAGCGGCGTCGAGGTCACTGGGACGCCGCCCCGACGCCGCGATGAGCCGTATCGGGCATCGCCTCTAGCCAGCGGTCGTCCACGCCGTGGCGCGCTCCCGGCGGGCGAGACAGGTGGTCCCACCCCTTGTGGCTTGGGGTTGCCACGGCGGGGTGCGGACCCGGCTCGCCGAGCACCAGCTCGGCGAGGGCCTGCGTGTCGGCGGCCTTCTCCCGGAGGCCGGGCTCAGGTCCATCTGTTGCCGGTGGTGGCGCCGTCGGGCGGGGAGAAGCCGGTGTGGAGCCCGCGGATCGTCCGCGGACCCGAGGCCGGCGCCGCGAGGGGGTGGCGCACGGCCACCGGCGGACCGGGGGCTCGCTGGGGCCGCTCTTGGCCCTCAACCCGGCCAGTGTCGCGAGCCGGGTCCTCGCGTGGTGTGGCCGCCGATACCCCTCGGCGCTCACCCCGAAGGCTCGCTCCCCGCAGGTGTCGGTCACGACCGACCGACCGCGCCCTGGCCCTCCTCGACCACCAAGAACGCACCGTCGGACCCCGCCGTGACATCTGGTCTGGTTGGCGCCCCAGGCGCCGGCCGCGGCCGGCGCTGTCGCGACGGTGCCGTCGCCCACAGCCGTCATTCCCGGGACCGGCCTCTTGCGACCAGGATGGCGCTTGGGGCTCCCGGCCGGGTCGCCACCAGCGCGCCCCCCATGAATGGCACCCACTCCGGGGAAAGCGCAGTCACCAGGCCGCCGCCCGCCGCCACCGTGTCTTCCGGACTCGTGACTTCCACCTTTCCTAGCACTGGACAACTTACGTGCTCGGTCCCCCGGGCTCAAGTGTGCGCTCGGAAATCTCATGGTGACACTGAGTGGCGGGATCGGTCGCCATGGTTCCTTGTCGGTTTGCTGCGACATTGGCTATCGCCATTCGACTGCAAACCGACATCGCCACTGGGACGCCTGGTGGGGCCGTCGGCCTTCAGCCGCGGGGCCTCCCCAATATGCCGACGACCCCGGGAGCCGACCCCAGGTCCCGTCAGGAGCACCACGGCCGCGGCACCGATGCAGCCCACAGGGATGCTTCGTTTTCCGCCGGGGAAACGGCGATCGCCACCAGTTGTCGCTGACCAGAACCAATGCGGGCAGCCACACGACAGGCCTCGACGACATCAAGGTCGTCGGAGCCCTGTTGCAGGCGTGGGTGGCCGAGGAGGAGTA
>DASQQH010000166.1:0-2038 GCA_035643555.1 Acidimicrobiales bacterium
GCATGTCCTGAGTGGGATCTCGCCAAGCTCGGCCTGCACCTCGGCCTGGTCTACACCTGGGCCGGCGAGCAGGTCCGCCAGCGCCTGACCGAGCCGCTCGACCGCTCCACCCTGCCCCGGGCGCCGGAGGGGAACGCCCGGATCCCGTGGTTCCTCGAAGCGGCGGCCCGGGCGGTGGAGGGGCTCCGGGCAGCCGAGTCGGACGCCCCGGCGGGTGGCTGGCGGGACCAGACGGTGACCGCGGGTTTCTGGCGTCGCCGGCTCGCCCACGAGACGGCGGTCCACCACCTCGATGCGGAGGAGGCGGTGGGGCGGGCCGGCGCCCTCGATGCGGAGCTCGCGTCCGACGGCATCGACGAGGTGCTGGACGTGTTCCTGCCCTATGCCCGGGCGGGGGCCGGGGGGTGGCCGCCACCGGGTGCCCTCCATCTGGTGCGAAGCGACGGCGACGGCGCCTGGACCCTGGAGCCGGGGCCCGCGGATGTCGTCGTCCACCGAACGACGAGCGTGTCACCGGCGCGCCGGACGGACGCCGGCGCCACGGTCACCGCCCCGGCGCTGGCGCTCCAGCGCCTGTGCTGGGGTCGGTCCGAGCCCCGCCCCGAGCAGCTCTCGGGTGACCCCGGCCTGGCTCGGCGGTGGCTCGCGGGCTTCCGGTGGTGACCGGCGGGCGGGGGGCCGGGTTGGTCGCCGGTCCGATGACCCGGGAAATATCGACCTGCAGCGTGGAGTTGGAGGAGGCCATGGCGGCATCAATGGAGCCACGGGAGAAGGTCCAGTTGTGGTTCGACCCGGTCTGCCCCTGGGCCTGGATCACCTCGCGGTGGATGCTGGAGGTGGAGAAGGTCAGGCCCGTGGACACCGAGTGGCGGATCATGTCGCTCGCGTACTTGAACCTGGTCCAGCGTGAGGGCGAGGGCCTCTCCGAGGAGTACCTGGAGCGGTTGACCCAGGCCTGGGAGCCGGTCCGGGTGTGCGCGGCGGCGAGCCAGGAGAAGGGCGAGGACGTCCTCGGTCCCCTCTACACGGCCATGGGCACCCGCTTTCATCCGGGGGGCCGGCGGGGCGACCCGGCGGTGCTGACCGAGGCGCTCCAGGACGTGGGTCTCCCCTCGGCCCTGGCCGAGGCGGCGACCAGCACGGACTACGACGAGGTGATCAAGCGCTCCCACCACGAGGCCTTCGATCAGGTGGGCCTGGATGTGGGAACACCGGTCATTCGCATCCGGGGCGCCACGATGTTCGGGCCGGTCATCACCCCCGCCCCCAAGGGGGAGGCGGCGGGCCGGCTGTGGGACGGGTTCGCCCTGGTGACCGAGACCGAGGGCTTCTTCGAGATCAAGCGGACCCGGGACCGCCGCCCCTCGTTCGAGTAGGCCACCGGCCGCCCGCCCTCGCCGGGTCCCGGTTGTGGGCGCCCGGGTCCGGTTCCGGCGTCGCCCACATGCCCTGGTCGTCGTGCGGCAGCGCCTGGCGTCGTGTCGGGGCGCCCGCGATGGGAGGCCCGGCCGTGCCACCGGCGGCCTCGATTGCCCCCGGGGGCGGGACGCCGGTCCCGATTGCCTTCTGGGCCGGCCCGGCCGGTGGGTTCAGGCCGGGGCGTCCCGGCCGGGCCACACGTGGAGCGCCAGCCAGCGAGAGCCGGGGCGGGCTTCCAGGAGGCGGTGCGGGGTGCCTGCCGGCAGCAGGACCCACTCCTCGGCGCTCAGGTCCAGGGGCTCGCCCTCGACCTCCAGGACCGCGGCCCCCTCCAGGAGGAGGACCCACTCGTCCTGTTCCTGCCGGTAGGCCTGTGGCGACGGAAGGGTCCCGGTGACGATCTCCTCGACCAGAACCGGCCCGAGCCGGACCACCTCGGCGACCCGTTCACCGGTCGCCGGCGCCGTGTCGCTGGAGGCCAGGCGTCCTCGGGCGGGTGGGGGCCCGGCAGCCATCGGGGGGGAGCCTAGGGCAGCGCCGCCGCGGATCGGCGGTGCGGGTGTCAACCGGCGCCCGGCCCGCCCCCGGTGGGGACGGGTCCCCGTGTGTTCGTGTGGTG
>DASQQH010000167.1:0-5617 GCA_035643555.1 Acidimicrobiales bacterium
CGGGCCAGGGCGGAGCTGGCGCCGCCGTGGTTCCACACCGGCCGCGACGCCGCCCTGGCCACGGCGATGGCCGGCCCGCTGCCGTAGGGGCCGAAGAGCAGCCTGGGGCGCTCCTGCTCTGCCGTGCGCAGGGCGGCCACGGGGTCGGGATGGGCGTCGTGCACCGACAGCTCGACGGGACGCCGGGCGTACCGCTCGGCCCACAGGCCCAGGGCGGTGGCGCCGGCCCGGCCATAGCCGGCGAGGGAGCCCGACAGCGGCGTCACCAGAGCGGCGCGCAGGGTCGCCCTGGTGGTCACCGGTGCCCGGCCTCGGCGACCTCGGCCCCGAGGGAACCGCCGACCCGGCCGGCGGGGTGGTGCCGGGGCGGACCCGCGGCGGTCAGGAGGCGGCCGAGGCGGGGGTAGAGGCGGAGGCCGAGGTCCGGCGGAGGCGGATGCCGCGGTGGCGGACCGTCACCAGCTTGAGGCGCATGAGCACCAGAATCGCCCACCACCCCGGGTCGAACTCCGTGCGGCGGTGGGCGAGCCGGGCCGAACTGGGGGCGGCGTGGTGGTTGTTGTGGAGGCCCTCGCCGACGGTGAGCCATGCCAGCCACTGGTTGTTGAACGCGGTGTTGGGGTAGGGCGCCTTGCCGAAGGCGTGGCCCACGGCGTTCACCGCCGCGTTGAGGAACATGTAGAGCACCACGTGGACGGCGGCGGCGATCAGCATGACCTCCCAGCCCAGACCCACGCCGATGGCCGCCATGGCGATCCCCACACCGAGCCAGGCCCGGTCGAGGAAGAGCCGGTCCCAGCGGTCCTGGGGGATGTCCCGGGAGTAGCGGGCGATGACGCTGGCGTCCCGTGCGGCGCTGCGGTAGAGGCCCACGTTGTTGAACTGGACGGCCAGGAACCCCGCGAGGCGGGGCGAGTGGGGGTCGCCGGGGATGTCGGTGAAGGCGTGGTGCTTGCGGTGGACCGCCACCCACTGACGGGGCCGGATGCCGCTCGACATCCAGATGACGACCCGGAACAGGGCCGCCAGGGGCGGCGCCACCTTCATGGCCCGGTGGGCGAGGGCACGGTGGAGGTACACGGTCGTGGCCACCCCGGCGACCTGGAAGATGCAGACCCCGAGAATGACACCGGTGAGGGCGGGCGGCATGGGCCCCAGACTAAGGAGTACCGAACCCAAAAGGCCACCCGGCCGGGTCCCGAGTTCGCTCGACCGGTCCGGTCGGGCCACCGGGGCAGGCCAGGTGGCCCGGTCGCCCGGTCGAGTAGGATCCTCGGTCCATGGCACGGATCGTCGACCTCCTCGCCGCCGGGCGGACGTTCTCGTTCGAGTTCTTCCCCCCCAAGACCGACGAGGAGCGCCAACAGCTGGTGCGCACGATGCGCGCCCTCGAGCCGCTGGAGCCGTCGTTCGTCTCGGTCACCTACCGTGGGGGGCGCTCCTCGCGCCGGCGCACCCACGATCTGGTCGCTGGTCTGCTCAAGACGACGACGCTGTGTCCCATGGCCCACCTCATCTGCGTGGCCCACACCCGCCTCGAGCTGGCCGAGGTGCTCATCGACCTCCGGCGAGCCGGGATCGAGAACCTGATGGCCCTCGGTGGCGACCCGCCCGAGGACCCCGACGCCGGTGAGGGCGAGCTCGCCCACGCGGTGGAGCTGGTGGACCTGGCGCGGGCGATCGGCGGCTTCTCCATCGGGGTTGCGGCCCACCCCGCCGGCCATCCCCGCTCGCCCGACCTGGTGGTCGACCGGGACTACCTGGCAGCCAAGATGGAGGTGGCGGACTTCGCCGTCACCCAGTTCTTCTTCAAGTCGGGGGAGTACCGCTCCCTGGTCGACGACCTGGCGGCCCGGGGCATGCACAAGCCCGTGATCCCCGGCATCATGCCGGTCACCAGCCTCAGGGCCATCGACAAGATGGCCCAGATGGGCGCCGCCGTCCCCCCGGACATGGTCGCCCAGCTCGAGGCGGCGGGGCCGGACAAGGGCGACGTCCGGCGGACGGGTATCGAGCTCACCACCAAGCTGTGCCGTGAGCTCCTGGACCAGGGCGCCCCGGGGCTGCACTTCTACACCCTCAACTGGTCCACGGCCACCAGGGAGATCTACGACAGCCTGGGCCTCGCCCCGGCCTCGGAGCTGACCCGGGCCCCGGAGCCCGCCCCCTAGGCCGACGCCCCCGGCGGCCGATCAGGGGTCGTCCGGGCGCCACTTCGAGGAGCCCGGCCTCGTCGAATAGGCTCGGTGACATGGCCGAGAACATCACCATGTCCGCCGACGGGTCCCTACGGGTCCCGGACGAGCCCGTCATCCCCTACATCCAAGGCGATGGCATCGGGGTGGACATCTGGCCGGCGGCGCAGCGGGTGCTGGACGCCGCGGCCGCCAGGCACGGTCACAAGGTCGCCTGGAAGGAGGTCCTGGCCGGGCAGCGCAGCTACGACGAGACGGGGGAGTGGCTGCCCCAGGAGACCGTGGAGGCCTTCCGCGAGCACCTCATCGGGCTCAAGGGCCCCCTCACCACACCCGTGGGTGGCGGGATCCGCTCGCTCAACGTCGCCCTCCGCCAGATCCTCGACCTCTACGTGTGCCTGCGCCCGGTCCGGTGGTTCCGGGGGGTCCCCTCGCCGGTCCGCCATCCCGAGCGGGTCGACATGGCCATCTTCCGGGAGAACACCGAGGACGTCTACGCCGGGATGGAGCTGGCGGAGGGGACGCCGGAGGCCAAGCGGCTGATCGAGTACCTGCGCGACGAGCTGGGCTGGGACATCCGCCCGGACTCGGGCATCGGGCTCAAGCCGATCTCCATCACCGGCTCCAAGCGCCTGGTGCGGGCGGCCCTGGACTACGCCCTGTGGAAGCGCCGGCGGAACGTGACCCTGGTGCACAAGGGGAACATCCAGAAGTTCACCGAGGGGGCCTTCCGCAGCTGGGGCTACGAGGTGGTCCGGGACGAGTACGCCGACCGGGCGGTGGCCTGGGAGGACTGCGGCGGCGACCCCGGGGACAAGCTGCTGGTGAAGGACGCCATCGCCGACATCAGCCTCCAGCAGGTCCTGACCAGGCCCGACGAGTTCGACGTCATCGCCACCACCAACCTCAACGGTGACTACCTCTCCGACGCCCTCGCCGCCCAGGTGGGCGGGATCGGCATCGCCCCAGGTGGCAACATCAACTACCTCACTGGCCACGGCATCTTCGAGGCCACCCACGGCACCGCGCCCAAGTACGCGGGTCAGGACCGGGTCAACCCCGGCTCGCTGCTCCTCTCGGGGGTCCTCATGTTCGAGCACCTCGGCTGGCAACAGGCCGCCGATGACATCGTGGCGGCCATGGAGGCCACGATCGCCGACAAGGTGGTGACCTACGATTTCGCCCGCCTCCAGGAGGGGGCGACCGAGGTCAAGACCAGCGAGTTCGCCTCGGCCATCGTGGATCGCCTGTAGGGCCTGGCGGAGGGAGCATGACATCGCCCCGACCGGTGCCCCGGCGACTGCCGGAGGACGGCCCGACGGGCGACGAGGTCCTGCGGCGCGTCCTCGCCCGGCGGCGCTGGGCCCTCGTGGGCTGCTCACCCGACCCCCGCCGTCCTAGCCACGAGGTGGGGACCTTCCTGGCGGGGCGGGGCTACCGGGTCATCCCCGTGACGCCGGTGGCCGCCCAGGTGCTGGGGGAGCGGGCCTGGCCCACCCTGGCGGCGGTGCCGGAGCCGGTGGAGGTGGTCGAGGTGTTCCGGGCCCGGCCCGGCCCACACGTCGAGGAGGCCATCGCCGCCGGCGTGTCGGCGGTCTGGCTCCCCCTGGGGGTGGTCGACGAGTCGGCGGCGGCGCTAGTCCGTGCCGCGGGGCTGGACGTGGTCATGGACCGCTGCCCGGTGATCGAGAGCTCCCGCCTGGGGCTCGGGGCCCCCGCTGGGGGCCCCGCCGTCGAGCACTAGCTCAGTCGGGCCCTCCGCCCCATTTGGGCGGACGCTTCTCCAGAAAGGCCGCCACGCCCTCACGGGCGTCGGGCATCTGGCTGGAGGAGGCCATCACCTCGACGGCGTAGGCGTAGGCCTTGGGCTGGTCGAGATCGATCTGGGCGTAGAAGGCCTGCTTGCCGATGCCCTTGGCGGCCGGGCTCCCCCGCGTGGCCCGATGCAGCAGGTCGGCGGTGGCCCGGTCGAGCTCGGCGCCGGGGACCACCCGGTTGACCAGCCCCCAGTCGGCGGCGGTGCGGGCGTCGATGGGGTCACCGGTCATGGCCAGCTCCAGGGCCCGCTTGCGGCCCACGGCCCGTCCCACGGCCACCATGGGGGTGGTGCAGAACCACCCACCCTTGCCGCCGGGCGTGCAGAAGGCCGCCTCCTCGGCAGCGACGGCCAGATCAGCGGTGGCGACCAGCTGGCAGCCCGCCGCGGTCGCCAGGGCGTGCACCCGGGCCACGACGGGTTGGGGGATGGCCTGCATGGTCTCCATCAGCTGCGTGCAGGTGCCCAGCAGGCGGCGCATCGCCTGGAGGTCCTGGCCGGCCATGTCGGCGAAGTCGTGGCCGGCCGAGAACACCTTGCCCCTGCCCGCCAGGACCACCCCCGTGGCGTCGCTCTCGCCCACCTCGGCGAAGGCGGACGTCAACTCCTGCATGTGCTCGAGGGACAAGGCGTTGCGGCGCTCGGGCAGGTTCATCCAGATGGTGACGTCCCCCTCGTGGCGCGTCACCTCGATGCACCGGTACTCCCTGGTCGAAGCGGCGGTCGTCCCGGTCATGGTCACCACCTCCTCACGCCGATGCTATCGGCCCGGCCCACCCCGGTTCATCGGCGGTCCCGACCGGCCCGGCGCGGGGCGGCCGGGGGTCCGGGGACCGGGCGGGTCCGTCGCCGGCCAGGTGGGCCGCGCCGGTCACGAACACTAAGTTCGACCCCATGTCGACCACGGAGCATCGTCCTGTCCAGGTCACCGTCACCGGCGCCGCCGGCCAGATCGGCTACGCCCTGCTCTTCCGCATCGCCTCGGGGCAGCTGCTGGGCCCCGACCAGCCGGTCGTGCTGCGTCTCCTGGAGATCGACTCGGCCATGAGCGCCCTGGAGGGGGTGGTCATGGAACTGGACGACTGCGCCTTTCCCCTGCTCGCCGACGTGGTGACCACCTCGGACGAGAAGATCGCCTTCGACGGGACCTCCTGGGCGCTGCTGGTCGGCTCCGTCCCCCGCAAGGCGGGCATGGAGCGGGGTGACCTGCTGAACGTCAACGGCGGGATCTTCAAGCCCCAGGGGCAGGCCATCGCCGGCCACGCGGCGAGCGACGTGCGGGTCCTGGTGGTGGGGAACCCCTGCAACACCAACTGTCTGATCGCCCGGTCCCACGGCGGGGACGTCCCCGTGGAGCGGTGGTTCGCCATGACCCGCCTCGACGCCAACCGGGCGGCCACCCAGCTGGCCCACCGGGCGGGGATGGGTGTCGAGCAGGTGACCAACCTGGCGGTGTGGGGCAACCACTCCGCCACCCAGTACCCGGACTTCGCCAACGCGCGCCTCGGGGGTCGTCCGGCGCCCGAGGTCATCGGCGACCGGGGGTGGTTGGAGGGCGAGTTCCTGACCACCGTCCAGAAGCGGGGGGCGGCGGTCATCGAGGCAC
>DASQQH010000168.1:0-6698 GCA_035643555.1 Acidimicrobiales bacterium
ACCTGGGCGGCACCCTCATGGACGAGAACATCTCCCGGGCCGCCGGCGCCAGCCACGGCCAGGGGATGACCGAGACGGACTTCCGGGCCCTGGTGGCACCCCTCGGCCGCCCCCTGGCCCAGCGCACCACCCTCTATGGGCGGGTCGCACCCGTCGGCTGACGTGGCGGGGGACACCGACCACCGGGGAGCGACACCGGGATGACCGCACCCCGACCGGGGAGACCGGCCTCCCGGCCCGGCCCGTCCTCCGACGGCGACCGGCGGGCAGCCCGCCAGGGGAGGGGGGGTGGCGAGGGCGGCGATGTCGCCGACCGCATCAGGGAGCTCCTGGACGCCATCGGCGCCGTTGCCAACCGGGACCAGGCCACCGACATCCTCTCCACGGCCATCCAGCTGGCCCGGGAGCCCACGGACCGCCTCGACCTCAAGATCACCAACGCCGCCCTCAAGGAGATGGCCGAGGCCTTCCGGGTCTTCGCCCCCTATCGGGACGTGCCGAAGGTGACCATGTTCGGCTCGGCCCGGACCCTGCCGGCCGACCCCCTCTACGGCCAGGCCCGGCGCCTGGCCACCAGCCTGGCGAGGTCGGGGTGGATGCTGGTGACCGGTGCGGGCCCGGGCATCATGGCCGCCGGCCTGGAGGGGGCAGGTCGGGACATGGCCTTCGGCATCAACATCCGCCTTCCCTTCGAGCAGGGGGTCAACGACTTCATCGCCGCCGATCCCAAGCTGGTGGAGATGAAGTACTTCTTCACCCGCAAGCTCATGTTGATGAAGGAGTCCTCGGGCTATGTGGTCCTCCCCGGCGGCTTCGGCACCCTCGACGAGGCCTTCGAGGTCCTCACCCTCCTCCAGACCGGGAAGGCCGAGCCGTCCCCCCTGGTCCTGCTCGACGTCCCCGGCGGGACCTACTGGCAGGGCTGGCGGCGGTTCGTCGACGAGGAGGTGGCCGCCCGGGAGCTGGTGTCGGTGGAGGACGACGCCCTCTACCGGATCACCGACGACGTGGAGGAGGCCGCCGCCGAGCTCCTCGGCTTCTACCGCAACTACCACTCCCGGCGCTTCGTCGGGGACCTCCTGGTGATCCGCCTGCAGGCCGCCCCGACCGAGGAGGAGCTGGCCGGGCTCAACGCCGAGTTCGCCGATCTGTGCCGCCAGGGCGACATCCACCCGGTGGCCGCCCTCCCCGTGGAGCGGGGGGAGGGCGACCTCCTCCACCTCCCCCGGGTGGCCCTGGCCCTGGAGCACACCCACCAGGGGCGCCTCCGCCAGCTCATCGACGCCCTCAACACCCTCCCCAGCGCCCCGCCCCCGCCGGTCGTGGCCACGCCCTGAGGCCCGGGGGCGGTCCCGGGCCCGGCCTCAGTCGGCGTCGTCGGGCTCGGACAGGATGGCCGCTGCCTTCTCCACCGCCCGGCGCGCCCGGGTGAGGCGGCGCTCGTCCACCGGCAGCTCCTGGCCGCCGGCGTCGATCGACTCCCGCAGGCGGGCCAGGGCCAGGTCGGTCAGCTCCTCGGCGATGCCCTCCAGGCGATGTCGGATGTCCTCGAACTCCCCGGCCACGCCGGCCAGTCTGCCCGGTGGCCGGGGGGGCCGGCCACCGGGCAGACTCTGGCCTCACCGGGCCCGGCGGCGGCGCCCTCTGGGCGCCGCCGCACGACACGACCACAGGAGGCGGCATGGCTGGCAAGCCCGACGGCGACCTGGCGGGGACGACCGCGGTGGTGACCGGATCCACCAGCGGGATCGGGGAGGCGGTCGCCCGGGCCCTTGCCGCCCGGGGCGCCTCGGTGGTGCTCAACTCGGTCTCCTCGGCCCAGGCGGGCCGGGCCCTGGCCGCCGAGCTCCCCGACGCCTGCTACGTCCAGGGCGACGTTTCGGTGGAGGACGAGGCCAGGGGCCTGGTCACCGCCGCCCTCGACCGCTGGGGCCGACTCGACATCCTGGTCAACAACGCGGGGTGGACCTCGAGGATCCCCCACCACGACCTGGCCGGCGCCACCGACGAGGTGTGGCGCCGCACCCTCGACGTCAACCTGATGGGGACCTGGTACGCCACCCGGGCCGCCGCCACGGCCCTGCGGGCCGACGGCGGGGGCGTCGTGGTCAACGTGTCCTCCATGGCCGGTCTCCGCCCGAGCGGCAGCTCCATCCCCTACGCCGTGTCCAAGGCGGCGCTGAACCACCTCACCCTGTGCCTGGCCAACGTCCTGGCCCCCGAGGTCCGGGTCAACGCCGTGGCCCCCGGTCTGGTCGACACGCCCTGGAGCGCCGACTGGACCGATCTCCACGAGGCGGTGGCCGCGGCCGCGCCGCTGCGCCGGACCGCCCAGCCCGAGGACGTCGCCCAGGCCTGTCTGGCCCTGATCGGCGGCGGGTACGTCACCGGCCAGGTGCTGGCGGTCGAGGGGGGGCTGCTGCTGCGGTGAGGGGGGTCAGCCCCCGCCCGAGGTGACGGTCTCCAGGTCGCCCTTGGCGTAGCCCGAGCGCAGCACCTTCTTGTCGAACTTGCCCACGCTGGTCTTGGGGACCTCGGTGATGAAGGCCCACCGCTCGGGCAGCCACCACTTGGCCACCCGCTCGACCAGGAACCCCCGCAGGTCCTCGGCGGTCACCTGCTGGCCCTCGGCCAGGACCACGCAGGCGAGGGGGCGCTCCTGCCAGCGCTCGTCGGGGACCCCCACCACCGCCGCCTCGCGCACCGCCGGGTGGGCCATGATGGCGTTCTCCAGCTCCACCGAGGAGATCCACTCCCCACCGGACTTGATGACGTCTTTGGTCCGGTCGGTGATCTGCATGTAGCCCTTCGGGTCGAGGGTGCCCACGTCGCCGGTCCGCAGCCACCCGTCGTGGAACCGGCTGGAATCCTCGTCCTTGTAGTAGGCGGCGGTGATCCAGGGGCCGCGCACCTCGAACTCCCCCTCCGAGACCCCGTCCTGGGGCAGGACCCCCTCCTCGCCGACCACCCGGGCCTCCACCCCGGGGATGATCCGCCCCGCCTTCATCCGCTCCTGGATCCGACGGTCCGGCGGGCTGTGCTTGGAGGGCCAGGCCACCGCGCACACCGGGCTGGTCTCGGTCATGCCCCAGCCCTGGACCATGGTCACCCCGAAGCGCTCGTCGAAGCCCTCGATCAGGCTCCGGGGCACCGCCGAGCCGCCGCCGGTGACCACCCGCAGGGAGGACAGGTCCACCTCGTGGTCCTCGGCGTAGTGGAGGAGGTCGTTCCAGATGCTGGGTACCCCGGCCGACACCGTGGGCCGGAGGTCCCTCATCATCCTGGCCAGGGGCTCGGCCTGGAGGAACCGCTGGGGCATGACCAGATCGGCGCCGGTCATCCACGCCGAGTACGGGGTGCCCCAGGCGTTCACGTGGAACATCGGCACCACCACCAGCACCCGGTCGGACTCGCCGATGGTCGTGGTCGCCGACGAGGTCCCGAGCACCGCGTGGAGCCAGGTGGAGCGGTGGCTGTAGACGACGCCCTTGGGGTTGCCGGTGGTGCCGCTCGTGTAGCACATGGCCGCGGCCTCCCGCTCGTCCAGGTCCGGCCACGGGTACTCGGGCTCGCCCTGGGCCAGCAGGTCCTCGTAGGCGGTGATGGGCCCGGTGAAGCCCGCCTCCCGCAGGGGGGCGGGGTCGCCCGGCCCGATCATGACCAGGTGCTCCACGGTGCGACACTCCCCGATCACCCGGGCCAGGACCTCCGCCAGGAGCCCGTCGAAGAGGATGATCCGGTCCTCGCCGTGGTTCACCACATAGGCCAGCTGCTCGGGGAAGAGCCGGACGTTGAGGGTGTGGAGCACCGCTCCCATGGCGGGGACCCCGAGGTAGGCCTCGAGGTGCTCCTGGTGGTTGAAGGAGAACGTCCCCACCCGGTCGCTCCGGCCGATCCCCAGCCGGGCCAGGCCCGAGGCGAGGCGGGCGGCGCGCTCCCCCACGGTGGCGAAGGTCGCCGATCTGGCGTGGTCCCCCTCGAAGGTGGCCACCTCGCTGTCGGCGTAGGCGAACAAGCCGTGGCGGAGGATCCCGGTGATGGTCAGCGGACCATCCTGCATCGTACTCAACATCAACCTCACCCTTTGCCTGCGCCTCGAGTTCCCGGTCGGGACCACCGTACTGCCGGCCCCGGGGGGCCCAGGCAACCCGGGCGCCGGGAGGGGGACGGTAGCGTGATGGCGAGATGGATGTCGATGGCGCCCGCCGGTTCCTCGCCGAGCACCACCGCGCGGTCCTCGTCACCCTGCGGGCCGACGGTCGCCCCCAGGCCTCCCCGGTCGTGGCCGGCCTGGACCAGGCCGGCCGGGCGGTGGTGAGCACCCGGGAGACCGCCCGGAAGGTGGCCCACGTGCGGGCGACGCCCTGGGCCGCGCTCTGCGTCCTGCCCGACGAGTTCTTCGGGCCCTGGATCCAGGTCGAGGGGGCGACCGACGTCCTCGGCCTGCCCGAGGCCATGGAGGGCCTCGTGGCCCTCTACCGCCAGGTGGCGGGGGAGCACCAGGACTGGGACGAGTTCCGCCAGGCCATGGCGGCCGAGGCCCGGGTGCTCCTGCGGGTCGGCCTGGAGCGGGTGGGCCCGACCCGGCAGGGCTAGCCCCCCGACCCGGGCAGGTGACGGAGGGTCCCCGCGGGGACCACAATGGGTACCCTGAGGCCGGAACCTGCGTCGAGGGCCCGGCACCGGGGGGGATGGCCCGGCACCGGGGGGCAGGCGTGACCACCGCCGAGCTCCCCGAGGGGCCGACCTCCCCGGGAGCCGAGGAGGGGACCCCCACCGTGGGGCGCCTGGTGGCCTTCTCCGACGGCGTCTTCGCCATCGCCATCACCCTGCTGGTCCTCCAGCTCAAGGTCCCCCCCATCGCCGACGCCACCTCCGCCGGGGACCTGGCCCGGGCTCTTGGCGCCATGAGCGGCCAGTTCGGGACCTACGTGATCACCTTCGGGATCATCGGGCTCTACTGGTTCGCCCACCACCGGATGTTCGACCACATCGTCCGCCACGACCAGGGGCTGGGCTGGCTCAACATGGCGTCGCTGCTCACCGTGGCGGCCCTGCCCTTCACCGCCGACCTCCTCGCCCAGTACCCGAACAACGCCACCGCCACGGTCTTCTACGCCACCAACCTGGCCCTGACCAGCCTCAGCTTCCTCCTCATCGGCCTCTACGCCCGGGCCCGGGGCTACTACTCGGCGCGCACCCCCCACGAGGTCCTGGTGATCGGGACCTTGCGCTCGGCGCTGATCACCGGGGTGTTCGTGGCCTCGATCGGCATCGCCTTCCTCAGCACCTCCTGGGCCCAGTACACCTGGTTCGCCCTGGTGCCGGTCAGCATCGGCGTCGACCGCTGGTACCGGGCGACGGTCACCAGGCGGCGGGGGCACCCCGGGGGTCCCGGCCCGAGCGGCCCGGACGGGGCGGCCCACCGCTAGCGCCCGGGCGGGTGCGGGGGTCGGGCCCGACGACCGACCTCACAGCGTGTCGGCCAGGGGCGCCCAGGCCATCCCGTGGGCCTCGGCCACCGCGGCGTTGGTGAGGTGGCCCGCCACGGCGTTCACCCCCTCGGCCAGGGCCGGGTCCGCCCGGCACGCCCCGGCCAGGCCCAGGTTGGCGATGGCCTCGACGTAGGGGAGGGTGACGTTGGTGAGGCCGTAGGTGGAGGTGTGGGGGACGGCGCCGGGCATGTTCGTCACGCAGTAGAAGACCGAGCCGAAGGCCTGGAAGGTGGGCTCGGAGTGGGTGGTGGGCCGGGTGGCCTCGAAGCACCCTCCCTGGTCCACGGAGATGTCCACCAGCACCGAGCCCGGTCTCATGGCCGCCACCAGCTCGTTGGGCACCAGGGTCGGCGCCCTGGCCCCGGGCACCAGGACGGCCCCCACCACCAGATCGGCGTCCACACAGGCCCGCTCGATCTCCGCGGTGTTGGAGGACACCGTCTGCAGGTGGCCCCGATAGAGGTGGTCGGCGGCCCGGAGCTTGGCCAGGTCCTTGTCCAGGAGGAGCACCTCGGCCTGCATGCCGAGGGCGATCGCCGCCGCGTTCATCCCCGACACGCCGGCCCCGAGGACCACCACCTTGGCCGGGTGCACCCCGGGGACCCCGCCCATGAGGACACCCCGGCCCCCCACCTCCCGCTCCAGGCACCGGGCCCCCACCTGGGGCGCCATGCGGCCCGCCACCTCGCTCATGGGGGCCAGCAGGGGGAGGGAGCCATCGGGGCCCTGGACGGTCTCGTAGGCCACGGCGGTGACGCCCGAGGAGACCACGGCCTCGGTGCAGGGCCTCGAGGCGGCGAGGTGCAGGTACGTGAAGAGCACCTGCCCCTTCCGCAGCAGGGGGTACTCCTCAGCCACCGGCTCCTTGACCTTGAGCACCAGCTCGGCCTCCCCCCACACCTCCTCGGGGCGGTCCACGATCCTGGCCCCGGCCCCCACATAGTCGGGGTCGGGGATCGCCGAGCCGGCGCCGGCGTCCCGCTCCAGGAGGACGGTGTGGCCGAGAGCGGTGAGCTCCCGCACCCCCGAGGGGGTGATCGCCACCCGGTACTCGTTGTCCTTGACCTCGGCGGGGATGCCGACCTTCATTGTCTCCACCTCCCTGCCACGTGGCCCGGGCCCCGGTCGGGGGGCGGGCGCCGTCGTCGGGCGGGGAGCCTACGCGGCGCCCGGCGGCCACCAACAGGCGGCCGGGGCGCACCC
>DASQQH010000169.1:0-2249 GCA_035643555.1 Acidimicrobiales bacterium
CGCCTCCCAGGGCCGGGACGCGACGGGTGTGCGGGTGATGAACCTCGATGGCGACCAGTACGTGGCCTCGGTGGCGCCGGTGCTGGTCACCGGGGACAACGGGGTCCGCTGAGCCGAGACGGAGCGGCCCGGTGGGGGGTGTAGCGTCGCGGGAGGCTGCGGGGCTATAGCTCAGCCGGTTAGAGCGCAGCACTGATAATGCTGAGGTCGCTGGTTCGATTCCAGCTAGCCCCACCATGAGACTCCTGCAGCGTGTCCTGATGGTGTTCGGGTTGGCCGGCCTGGTCGCCGGCCTTGTCCGCGTGCTGTGCGGTAGCGGTCAGGCGCCGACCCCCGGCACCTGGCGCGAGCTCTCGGGACCCGAGTTCCGATAGCGGCGGCGACGGCCGGGAGCGCGGGCAGGTGACGCGGGCGGTCGTGGTCGGCGTGGGGGCTGTCGGCAGCCGCGCCGCCCGCCAGCTGTCCTCCAGTGGCGACCTGGCGAGTCTCGCCGTGGTCGACCGGGACTCGGCGCGCGCCGCCCTGGTGGCGGAGGCGCTCGGTTCCCCGGCGGTGGCCAGGCCGTGGTCCACCCAGGTGGTCCGGGAGGCCGACGTCGTGGTCCTCGCGGGTCCCAGGGACATCCGCCTTCTCGCCGAGGAGGCGCTGTCGGAGGGGGCGCACGTGATCTCGGCGGACGACGGCGAGGACGCCGCAAGGGAGCTCCTCGCCCTGGACGCCGAGGCCCGGGAGCGCCAGCGCATCGTGGCGGTCGGCGCCGGGTTCTCGCCGGGGCTGTCCTGCGTGCTGGCGCGCCACGCGGCGTCCCTCTTCGACCGGGTGGAGGACGTGCGGGTGGCCCGCTCGGGCACCGGGGGCCCGGTGTGCGCGGACGGCCGCCAGCGGGCACTGCGGGGGAGCGCGCCGGACTGGCGCCGGGGTGCGTGGGTGCCCGCGGCCGGCGGGCGGGAGCTGTGCTGGTTCCCCGAGCCCGTGGGGGGCCGGGACTGTGTCCCGGCCCATCTGCCCGACGCCCTCCTGCTGGCGCCGGCGTTCCCCGACGCCAGCGTGGTCACCGCCCGGACGGCGACGACCTGGCGGGACCGGGTGGGGCCCCTGTCGCGGCTCACCCGGTCGCGCCCCGAGGGCCTGATCGGTGCGTTGCGGGTGGAGGTCCGGGGGATGAGGGACGGTCGCTGGGAGACCGTCGTGCTGGGAGCCGTGGATCGTCCCGCCGTGGCGGCGGGGACCGTCGCCGGGATGGCCGCGTTGTGGGCCGCCCGGGGCCGGCTGGCACGGTGGGGGGCGGCCGGCCTGGGCGAGCTGGTCGACCAGCCGCCCGGGTTCCTCAGGGCACTCGCCGAGCGGGGGGTGCGTGCGGCGTCCTTCGAGCCGGCGGGCGGCGACCACGGGCCACCCGTCGGGGCCCCGTCGTGAGGGTCCCCTTCATCGGGACCGGGGGCCGGGATGACGATCTCCCGGGGGGCACCTGGGCCAGGCCGGGGCGGGTTCCCGTCCGCTCCCAGCGACGGCCTGATCCCCCTCGCCGGGCTGACGCGGGTGGGCCGGGCGCCGGGCAGGGGGAGCCACAGGAGACGGTGGTGGACGGCCCGCCCATGCGGAACGGGCGGGGCATCTGGGCCGTGGTGTGCGCGGTGTTCAGCCTGTTGTTCATGGTCGTGTTCGCTCCCCTCGGGCTGATCCTGGGCGGCGCGGCCCTGGCCCTCGGCGCGTCGGCTCGGGGCCGGGTCGTGCGAGGGGAGGCGGACAACGGCGGGCAGGCGGTCATCGCGATGGTCATCGGCATGGTGGGGGCGGTGATCTCGATAGCGTTCCTCGTGCACAGTGGGATCTTCGTGGCCGGCCACACCGCACAGATCAACCAGCTCACCCACTGCCTGGCCCAGGCCAAGACCTCCCACGCCCGCTCGGTCTGCCAGCACCAGTTCAGCAACGCCGTCCACACCCACGGCTAGCCAGCGGGGCGGCCCCGGGGGGCCCGCTCCGGGCCCGTATCATGAGGGCACGGGGACGTAGCTCAGCTGGAAGAGCACCTGCTTTGCACGCAGGGGGTCGTGGGTTCGAGTCCCATCGTCTCCACCGGCGAACGCCCTGGTCAGCGGGGGTGTAAGGGGTCGCCATCGGTCCTCCTCAGGTCTCCGTCGCGCGATCATCGCGCGGGCGGTGGGGTGGCATCGGCTCGTCCCGGTCGGCGGCGGCCTCCCGGCCCACCCGGTCGAGGGCCGTGGCGATGGCCTGGTCCCGCTCCT
>DASQQH010000170.1:0-4004 GCA_035643555.1 Acidimicrobiales bacterium
CCCCGAGGCCGACGAGGCGAGGACCTACCGGGAGGCACCGTTCTGGCGCCGGCTCTCGGTCGGGGTGGCGGGCTCGGCCGTCCACTTCATCCTAGCCTTCCTCCTGATGTGGTCGGCCTTCGCCCTGGTGGGGGTGTACAGCTCCAACCAGGTGGCCGTGGGATCCCTCGCCCAGTTCGCCCGGGGCCCCACGCCGGCCGCCACCGCCGGGTTGCGGCCGGGCGATGTCTTCGTCTCGGTCGACGGGCATCCCGTCTCCGGCCCCAACAGCCTGGCCACCTTCATCGGCGACCGCGCCGGCCAACCCCTCACGGTGGTGGTCCGTCGCAACGGCAGGCCGGTCACCCTGCACGTCACGCCGGTGCGGGCGTCGAGTGTGAACTACCAGGCTCCCGGGGCGGCCTCGGGCGCCAAGGTGCCGGGCGGGTCCCAGGGGGTGATCGGGGTCACCCTGACCCGCCCGCTGGTGCGCACCGGGCCGGGGGAGGCGGTGGTGCGGGGCGCGGTCCAGACCTGGCACCTGGCGACGGCGAGCGTCGTGGGGCTGGCGCGGTTCTTCTCGCCCCACGGCATCAGCCACTACGTCTCCCAGGTGACCAGCCGCGCTCCCCCGAGCACCGCCCCCACCGGTGGGGGCGGTGGTGGCAGTGGCAGCGGAGGGGGCCGGCTGCTGTCCATCCTGGGCGCCGCTCGCCTGGCCACTCAGGCGGCCAACGCCGGTCTGTTCAACGTGTTGTTGTTGATCCTCGCCGACATCAACGTGTTCGTCGGCATCTTCAACATGGTCCCCCTGCTCCCCCTGGACGGGGGCCACGTGGCCATCGCCATCTATGAGCGGATCCGCTCCCGCCGGGGCCGGCGCTACTACGCGGACCTCACCAAGATGCTGCCGGTCACCTACGCCGTCTTCCTCGTCCTCCTGGTCGTGGGGATCGGCACCTTGTATTTCGACATCGTCCATCCCATGTCCAACCCGTTCCACTGAGGTGATCGCATGTCCGGATCCCCCCTCGTCGCCGCTCCTCGTCGTCAGACCCGCCAGATCATGGTCGGCAAGGTGCCCGTCGGTGGCGGAGCACCGATCAGCGTCCAGTCGATGACGACGACCAAGACCGCAGATGTGGAGGGCACCCTGGCCCAGATCTACGAGCTTGCCGGGGCGGGCGCCGACATCGTCCGGTGCACCTGCAACGAGGAGGAGGCCGCGGAGGGCCTGGCCCGGATCGTCCCCCGGTCCCCCGTCCCGCTCGTTGCCGACATCCACTTCCACGTGGACATGGCCCTGGCGGCCCTCGAGGCGGGCGTGGCCTGCATCCGGCTCAACCCCGGCAACCTCCGCAAGCCCGAGGAGATCAAGCAGGTGGCCTCCGAGGCCCGGGACCGCGGTGTGCCCATCCGCATCGGCGTCAACGCCGGGTCCCTGCACAAGGACCTGTACAAGAAGCACGGCGGCGTCACCCCCGAGGCGCTCGTGGAGTCCGCGCTCATGGAGCTCGGCTACTTCCGCGAGGTGGACTTCGAGGACGTCAAGATCTCGGTCAAGGCCTCGAGCGTGCCCCTCATGGTCGAGGCCTACCGTCAGCTGGCCGAGGCGGTGGACCACCCGCTGCACCTGGGCCTGACCGAGGCCGGCCCCCCGCCCGGGGGCATCATCAAGGGGTCGGCCGGCATCGGCACCCTCCTGGCGGAGGGGATCGGCGACACCATCCGCTACTCGCTCACCGCCGACCCCGTGGAGGAGGCCCGAGCGGGTCGCCAGCTCCTCGAGGCCTTGAACCTGCGCCAGCGCAAGAACGTCGACCTCATCGCCTGCCCCTCCTGCGGTCGGGCCGAGATCGACGTCATCGGGGTGGCCAAGCAGGTCCAGGATGCCCTCGACGGTCGTGAGCTGCCCATCCAGGTGGCGGTGATGGGCTGTGTGGTCAACGGGCCGGGCGAGGCCAAGGGGGCGGACCTCGGCATCGCCGCCGGACTCCACAAGGGCCATCTGATCGTCAAGGGCAAGGTGGTCCGCGTGGTCCAGGAGGACGACATGGTCACCGAACTGGTGGCCGAGGCCGAGCGGATCGCCCAGGAGGGGGTCGAGGCCCGCCTGGCCGCGGCCGACGCCTCCGCCGAGGCCGAGGCCGAGGCCGACCGCCGGGCCCTGCTCGAGCACCAGGGCGCCGACGCCAACGCCAGCGAGCAGCGTGTGGAGCTCATCCGCAAGAAGGGCCAGAAGTAGGCGCGCCGGCACCGGCTACCAGGTGGGCGATACCGGCAGTATGGACGCTGACATTCGCCCGATCGGTGCCGGCGAGGTGAGAACCTTCGTCCGGGTCGGAGCCGCCAGCTTCCACGGGAACCCGACCGCCGAGCAGGTCGGCAGGGACGTTGCCGACCTACCCGGCCTGGACCGGACCCTCGGCGCATTCGTCGGGGGATCCATGGTGGCAACCGCGGGGTCCTACGCCCTGGAGCTCACCCTGCCGGGGGGTTCGGTGGTGCCGCTCTCGGCGCTGTCCTGGGTCGGGGTGGTGGCCACCCATCGACGGCGGGGGCTGCTGTCGGCCCTGATGCGGGCCCACCTCGACGATGCCCGGGCCAGGGGCGAGGCGGTGGCGGGGCTGTTCGCCAGCGAGGGGGGGATCTACGGCCGGTTCGGGTACGGACCGGCCACGGTGTCCCGGACCTACCGCCTGGACCGGGACCGGAGCGCCCTGGCCCTGGTCCCCGACGCAGCGGGCAGCGTCGAGCTGGTGGCGGAGGAGGTGGCGGGCAAGGAGCTTCCCCGGGTTCACGACCGGGCCCGTCGCGGCCGGGCGGGGGACGTGTCGGCCGCCCCGGGCTGGTGGGGCCGGACCATGCGCAGCGACGAGCGCGACCCCCACGGCGGCGGGGGAACGTTGGTCGCGCTGCACCGGGGCATCGACGGGAGCATCGACGGCGGGGTTGTCTACCGGGTCCCCGAGGATGGGACCGGGCCGGGATGCCGGACGGTCCAGGTGGACCACCTGGTCGCGGAGAACCAATCCGCCTACGCCGGTCTGTGGGCGTTGCTCCTGGACCTCGACCTGACCACCACGGTGGTGGCGACCCGCCGGCCCGTCGACGAACCCCTGCGATGGATGCTGAGCGACCCCCGCCAGCTGCAGGCCACCGCGGCCCGGGATGGACTCTGGGTCCGCCTGGTGGACCTGACTGGGGCGCTGGCGGCCCGCCGCTACGCCGCCGAGGGGGTGGTGGTCTTGGAGGTGATGGACCGGTTCTGCCCGTGGAACCGTGGACGCTGGCGGCTGGAGGGCGGGCCCGAGGGGGGCGAGTGCCGACGCGCCAGGGCCGGCGACAAGGTCGACCTGGCGCTCGACGTCGCCACACTGGGTGCGCTCTACCTGGGCGGCCACGGCGTGGCGCCGCTGGTTCACGCCGGCCGGCTGGCCGAGGAGTCCCCCGGCGCAGCACGCCGGCTGGGTGCCATGCTGGCGGCCGATCCGGCCCCCTGGTGCTCGACCGAGTTCTGAGGGTGGCCCCCGGGCCGCACGGGACGGGCCCTGCAGGCCCCCCCGGAGGGCCGGGAGCTATACTGGTGAACTGCCGTTCAGTAGGACAGGGCCGAGGTCAACGTGGGCGGTCCCGCCCACGTTTTCGTTTGTGAAGGGAGGTGCCGGTGGTCACGAGGACCAGGGTGGAGGAGGCGGTTCGGTCCGCCCTGGCCGACGCGGGTCCCGAGCTGGCCACCCTCGAGCTGTTCGACCTGGAGGTGGGCGCAGGCCTGGTACGGGTGCTGGTGGACCGTCCCGGAGGCGTCGACCTGGACACCCTGTCCCTCGCCAATCGCAGCATCTCCGCCGCCCTCGACCAGGACGACCCGCTCCCTGGTCGCTACACCCTGGAGGTGTCGAGCCCCGGCCTGGAGCGGCCGCTGCGGACGCCCGCGCACTTCGCCAGGTTCCAGGGGGAGACGGTCAAGGTGAAGACCCGTTCCGACGGGCCGGGAGGGCGTCACTGTCAGGGGACGCTGGTCG
>DASQQH010000171.1:0-7088 GCA_035643555.1 Acidimicrobiales bacterium
GTCGTCCTGGGTGAGGAACCCGAAGCGCCTCCCCTTGGCCAGCAGCCGCTCGAATCCCTCCGCTGGGACCCCCTCGGGTGCAGCGAGCGCCGGCACCCCCTTTGTCATCGGACCTCCGATTCCCATCCCGTCAGCCAGGCTAGCAATCGATCCGCCGCCTCGACCGCGGCGTCGGGTCTGTCCAGGTCTTCCAGGCCGAGCTTGAGCCAACCGGTCAGTGGTGCCAGCTCGACGAACCGCGACTCCGAGGCCCGCGCCTCGGCATCCAGGCGGGCCAGGGCCCGCTTCGTCGCCGACTTGACCAGGAGCTGGACCACATCCGCCGGGTCGGCGGTCGTCTCCTCCACCGCCAGCCGACCCAGGAGGTCCACAACCTGGGGTTCGGCGCCCGTCGTCGCCTCATGGAGGGTGGTCGACCCCGCCAGGGCGATGAAGGCCTGCCGACACAGCGGGTCGGCGAAGAGCACCTCCTCCAGCTGATCGGCCACATCCTGGGGGCGGTGGATCGCCAGACGCAGCGCCTCGAGCTCCAGGCGGTCGGTCCGCCCTGGCCCCCCGCCCCGACGATCCGAGGGAGCCCCCGGGCGTGGCTCCTCGGAACGAGCGCCGGAGGACCCGCCCCCTCGTCCTCTGCCGGCGGGGGGCGCCGGGGACCCACCACCCCGGCGACGCAGGCGAGCCAGGATCGCCCGAAGGTGGTCCGGATCCGCCCGGCACCGACCGGCCACTGACATGACGTACTGGTCCCGGACGAGCTCATTGGGGTGCTCGGCGACCGCCTCGAGGGCCGCCTCGGCGGCACGCGCGCGTCCCTCCGCGCTCGACAGATCGCCGCCGTCGAGGATCCGGTCCACCCGGAACGCCAGGAACGGCCTGGCCCCGGCGATCGCCTCGCGGAGCGCGCCGGGGTCTTGATGGCCCAGATCGGCCGGGTCGGCCCCCGAGGGGAAGGCGCCCACCGCGATGTCCAGGTGGTGGGTCTGCTCCCACTCGTAGAACCGTTCGGCCGCGGCCTGCCCCGCGCGGTCGGCGTCGTAGGCCAGCACCACCCGGCGGGCGAAGTTGGCGAGCAGCCGGACGTGCTCGTCGGCGAGGGCGGTCCCACACGTGGCGACCGCCCTCGGCACGCCGGCCTGGAACAGGGCGATGACGTCGGTGTAGCCCTCGCACACGACAACCTCACCGGTCTCCACCACCGCCGTCTTCGCCCAGTTGAGGCCGTAGAGGGTCCGTCGCTTGGCGTAGATGGGGGTCTCAGGGGAGTTCTTGTACTTGGGCCCGGCCTCGGGGGGCCGGGCCCCGGCCTCCCCGTCCGGTGGGGGCAGGACACGCCCGCCGAGGGCGATGGCCCGCCCGGCCACGTCGAAGATGGGGAAGATGATCCGCCCTCGGAAGGCGTCCTGACGTCGACCACGGCGGTTGACAAATCCCAAGCCGGTCTCCACCAGCACCTCCTGGGAGAGCCCCAGGGCCCGGCAGAGGGCGTCCCAGTCGTCGGGAGCCCAGCCCAGCCGGAACCGCCGGACCGTCTCGGAGTCGTAGCCGCGGGAACGCAGATAGTGACGGGCCCGACCGGCCTGGGGATGGGAGAGCAGCCGCTCGTGGTACCAGGCCACCGCCGCCTCCATCGCCTCCAGGAGACGCGTGCGCTTGTGACGCCGGGCGACCGCGGTTGCGTCCTCTCGCTGCAGCTCGACGCCGGCTCGCTCGGCCAGGCGCTCTACCGCGTCGACGAACGGCAGGTGCTCGACGGCCTGCACGAAGCTGAAGGCGTCCCCCGAGGCCTGACAGCCGAAGCAGTGGTACAACCCGAGCTCCGGATTGACGCTGAAGGAGGGGGTCCGCTCGGCGTGGAACGGGCACCGTCCGACGAAGCGCCGCCCCTGCCGGCGGAGGGCGACGTGGTCGCCGATCAGGGCGACCAGGTCGGTGGCCCCCCGCACCGCAGCCACATCCTCGTCAGCGATCGCCACCGCAGCGAAGGTAGCCTGCCCCGGCCTCCCTCGCCCGGCGCCACCGGTGGCCGGCCGACCCCCCCTGGCGCTCGGGCCTCAGGCCCGCAGCGCCAACACGGCCTGGGCGGCGGCCAGCCGGGCGATCGGCACCCGGAACGGGGAGTAGCTCACGTAGTCCAACCCGGCCCTGGCGAACACCTCGATGGAGGCGGGGTCCCCGCCGTGCTCTCCGCAGATGCCGATCTTGAGGTCCGGGCGGGTAGCCCGACCGCGGTCCACGCCCATCCGGACCAGCTCTCCCACCCCGTCGGGATCCATGGTGTTGAAGGGGTTGGCGGGGAGCAGCTCCTTGTCCAGGTACGCGGCCATCATGCGGCCCTCGACATCGTCCCGGGAGAAGCCGAAGCACATCTGGGTCAGGTCGTTGGTGCCGAAGGAGAAGAACTCGGCCTCCTCGGCGATCTCGCCCGCCAGCAGGGCCGCCCGAGGGGTCTCGATCATGGTCCCGAACCGCACGTCGAGACGCCCACCACCGGGGGACCCCTCCTCCGACGCCCCCTCGACCTCCTGGATCGCCTCGGTCACCCAGGAGTGCGCCAGGGCCAGCTCTGGCTTTGAGATGGTGAGGGGGATCATCACCTCGACAATCGGGTGGCCACCCTGTTGGGTCCGTGCCACCGCCGCCTCCATCAGGGCCCGGACCTGCATGCCATAGAGACGCGGGCGGAGCACGCCCAAGCGGACACCCCGGGTTCCGAGCATGGGGTTGGCCTCCCGCCAGGACCGGGCGGCGTCGTAGAGCCGGCGCTCCTCTCCCGACAGTCCCGAGGTGGCCTCCTTGATGGCGAGCTCCTCGACGTCGGGGAGGAACTCGTGCAACGGCGGGTCCAGGAGACGGACCGTCACCGGGAGGCCGTCCATGGCCTCGAGGATCGCCAGGAAGTCCTGGCGCTGGACCCCTCGCAGCTCCTCCAGGGCGGCCGCCTCCTCCTCCTCGGAGCCCGCCAGGATCATACGGCGCACGACCGGCAGCCGGTCGTCACCGAAGAACATGTGTTCAGTGCGGCACAACCCGATCCCCTCGGCGCCGAACCGACGGGCGTTGGCCGCATCCGGGCCGTTGTCGGCGTTCGCTCGCACCCCCAGGTGGTCGGCCCGGATCTCGTCGGCCCACGACAGGACGGTCTCGGCCTCCTCGGGGGGTTCCGCCGGCGTGAGCGCCACCTCGCCCACGACGACCTGGCCCGAGGTCCCGTCGATGGAGATCACGTCCCCCTCGGACACCGATACCCCGTCGACGCTGAAGCTCTTCCCCGAGATGCGCACGGCCTCCGCCCCGACGACGGCGGGCTTCCCCCACCCCCGGGCGACCACCGCGGCGTGGCTGACGAGGCCACCGCGGGAGGTGAGGACGCCTTCGGCGGCCAGCAGGCCGTGGACGTCCTCGGGGGAGGTCTCCTGGCGGACCAGGATCACCTGCTCACCCTGCTCGGCCGCGGCTGCGGCGTCGTCGGCGGAGAAGTAGGCCCGGCCCACGGCGGCGCCCGGGCTGGCCCCCAGCCCGGTGGCCGCCACCTGCAGGTCAGCGCTGGCGAACTGGGGATGGAGGACCTGCTCGAGGTGGCTGCCGTCGACCCTGCGCACCGCCTCCTCCCTGGTGAGGCGGATGGCGTCGTCGCTCACCATGTCCACGGCCATGCGCAGGGCGGCCCGCCCGGTGCGCTTGCCGACCCGGGTCTGGAGCATCCACAGCTTGCCCTGTTCGATGGTGAACTCGACGTCGCACATGTCCCGGTAGTGGTGCTCGAGCCGGGCGAAGATGTCCATCAGCTCCCGGTAGATGTCGGGGAAGGCCTCGTCCAGGGCCGACAGGGGCAGGGTGTTGCGGATCCCGGCCACCACGTCCTCGCCCTGCGCGTTGACCAGGAAGTCCCCGTAGGCCCCCTGGGCGCCGGTGGCGGGGTCCCGGGTGAACCCCACCCCCGTGCCGGAGCTGTCGTCCCGGTTGCCGAACACCATGGCCTGGACGTTGACCGCCGTACCCAGCTCGTGGGAGATGCCCTCCCGCTCCCGGTAGGCAATGGCCCGAGGGCTGTTCCAGGACCGGAACACCGCGTCGATGGCCCCCTGCAGCTGCTCGGCGGGCGCCTGGGGGAAGGGCTGGCCGGTGTGGCGGCGCACCAGGTCCTTGTACGCCCCCACCAGCTCCACGAGGGCCTGCACCGGGACCTCGGCGTCAGAGGGAGCCCCGGCGCGCTCCTTGTGCTCGTCGAAGACCCGGTCCAGCTCCTCGCCCGGCAGGCCCAGCACGATCCGCCCGTACATCGAGATGAACCGGCGGTAGGAGTCGTAGGCGAACCGCTCGTCGCTGGTCTGCTTGGCCAGACCCTGGACCGACTCGTCGTTGAGGCCCAGGTTGAGGACCGTGTCCATCATCCCGGGCATGGAGAACTTGGCACCGGAGCGTACGCTGACCAGGAGGGGGTCGGAGGGGTCCCCGATGGTCTTGCCCATGGCCGCCTCGAGGCGACCTCTGGCCTCGGCCACTTCCTCGGCCAGTCCCTCGGGCCAGCCACCCCGCATGGCCGCTCGGCAGGCGTCGGTGATGAGGGTGAACCCGGGCGGGACGGGGAGCCCGAGGACCGAGGTCATCTCGGCCAGGTTGGCCCCCTTGCCGCCGAGGTCCTCCTTGAGGTCCCGGGGCGGCTTCGGATGCCGATGAGCGAAATCGAACACGTACTGCATCACGCCTCCTGCCCACGAGCACCGGTTCCTCCCGAGCCTAGACAATGGTCGCCCAGGCTGGCCTCGGCCAGGAGCGAGGCCGTCCAGCCGTGTCCGGATGGGGGCGCCCGGCTGGCGCCGCAGCGGACAACCGTGCCCCGCACGCAGGGCCACGATCCGCCTCGTCGCCGGTTGGTCGACCAAGCGACAAGGAGACCGAACATCGAGGCCTGCTCCCGGTAGGTCGGCTCGGGGGTGGGGACACCCTCACCTGTCCAGCGTCTTACCCCCACGCTGGCGCGCCCATGTCCCGATCCCGGCCCCGAGGGCGGCTGGGCGCAGGCCCCGGCCGGGCCATCGGGGGGGCCTGGCCGTCCAGGCCCGACCTCGCCTGTGGCGGCGATCCTGGCGGGAGGTGTCGCCCCGGGTGTTGGCGGTGGCCACGTGCGCGGCCGGTGGCGGCCAGGATGGTGCGACGCCACCGGCCCCGGTGCTCGGGGCTGCCGAGGTGGGTCGATGAGGCGCCCCCGCCGTGCGCGTCCGCCCCGACGCCACCACAGGTGTCCACGCCAAGAGGCGCACCGTCTGGTGCCCCCGTGGGGGGTGGCCGCCTGGTCGGTCCGGCGACGCGGGTCCAGGCGCACCACGTGCCGACACCCGCCTGGCCCGGGGCGGTTGCGGGTGAGGCGAGGCGTCGCGCCATGGCGGGCTCCTCGGGTCCCGGCCGGCCCGCCGACCGTCTGTGGGTCCCCCGCCACCACCCGCCGGCGTCGGCGGGGGACGACGCCCGGCGCCCGACGGAGCGGGGCGGTAGCAGGCGCTAGTCGAGACGAGCGGCGAGTTCCTCGACGACCGAGTCGATGGGTACCCGGACCTGCTCGGTGGAGTCGCGCTCCCGCAGGGTCACCGCGTGGTCCTCCAGGGAATCGAAGTCGACGGTCACGCACCAGGGCGTGCCGATCTCGTCCTGGCGTCGGTAGCGCCGGCCGATGGCCTGGGTCTCGTCGTACTCGCACATCCAGTGGGGCTGGAGGAGGCGGAGGACCTCCCGGGCCAGGGTGGTCAAGGTGTCCTTCCTGGAGAGCGGCAGCACGGTCACCTGGTACGGCGCCAGGCGGGGATGGAGGTGCAGGACCGTCCGTCGCTCCCCCGCCACCACGTCCTCGTCGTAGGCGGCCAGCAGGAAGGCCATCATGGCCCGGGTCGCCCCGGCCGCCGGCTCGATGACGTGGGGGACATAGCGCTCCCCGGTGGCCTGGTCGAAGTACTCCAGGCGCTCCCCGCTGTGCTCCGCGTGCCGGGAGAGGTCGAAGTCCGTGCGGTTGGCGATGCCCTCCAGCTCGCCCCAGCCCCAGGGAAAGGCGAACTCCACGTCGTAGGTCCCGGCGGAGTAGTGGGACAGTTCGTCGGGATCGTGCGCCCGGAGGCGGAGCTTGTCGGCGGGGATGCCGAGGTCCTGGTACCACTGGAAGCGCTCCGCGCACCAGGCGTCGAGCCACTTGGGGGCCTCGTCGGGAGGCACGAAGTACTCGAGCTCCATCTGCTCGAACTCCCGGGTCCGGAACACGTAGTTGCCCGGGGTGATCTCGTTGCGGAACGACTTGCCGATCTGGGCGATGCCGAACGGCGGCCGCTTGCGCGAGGACTGGAGGACGTTCATGAAGTTCACGAACATGCCCTGTGCGGTCTCCGGGCGCAGGTAGGCGGCGTTGGCCTCGTCCTCCACGGGGCCCACGAAGGTCTTGAACAACAGGTTGAACGCCCGGGCGTCGGTGAGGTCGGTCGAGCCGCAGTTCGGACAGACCCCCTCGATCTGGTCGGCGCGCCACCGCTCCTTGCACCGGCGGCAGTCGACCAGGGGATCGGTGAAGGTGGCCAGGTGGCCGGACGCCTCCCAGATGCGGGGACTGGACAGGACGGCCGCGTCGATGCCCACGACCTCCTCGCGCAGCTGCACCATGGAGCGCCACCACGCGGACTTGACGTTGCGGAGCATGAGGACGCCGAGCGGGCCGTAGTCGTAGGTCGAGCGAAACCCCCCGTAGATCTCGGCTGAGGGGAAGATGAACCCCCGGCGCTTGCACAGGTTCACCACGCGCTCCATCAAGTCCTGAGAGAGCATGCGGGGAGCCTACCGGGCGGCCCCGGCCGGGGCCCATGGGCCCGCGCCGACCGGCTCGGCACCCAGGCCCTCAGTGGTCCAGGACGTGCAGACTGCGCAGCCGGCGCTCCAGGTGGGCCTCGAGCGCCAGGGCAGCCAGATGCTCCACCTCCCTCGTCAGCGGGGAGGGCGCGGCCGCCTCGTTGAGGACCCCGGCCAGGTCCCCGGCGAGGATGCGCCGGACCACGGCGAGGGCCTCCGGGCTCACGGCGACCCCCCGACGACAGCGCCGGCACAGCGCGCCCCCC
>DASQQH010000172.1:0-8545 GCA_035643555.1 Acidimicrobiales bacterium
GTGGCCGAGGAGGAGTATGACATCTGCCCATGGCCCCACCCCATGAGGAGCGTCCGGTCTGGAGGTACGGCCCACCCCGCGTGCACCGTCGCGTCGAGATGTCGCCCGCTCGTGTCTGAGTTGGCTGGGAGCGGGGCCACCGCCACACAGATCTCGTCGAGGTGGTGGGCCTAGCCGGTCTGGGAGGTGGACCCCGGTGGGGATAGCCGGCTCGGCCGCCAACGTGTGCCGGGCCGCCGCTGCTCGCGATCTTGCCCAGGGACCCTCAGTTGGAGGAGGTGGGGGCGTGCCTCATCGCTCGCACGTTGCCATCGCCCTGCCCCGGCACCTCCTGCTGCCAGCCCTTGGCACCGGCTCCGACCGCATTCCGGGCCCGCTGTAGGCTCCGCAACGCCAGCTCGCCTGGCGGCACGTCGAGGTTCTTGATCCGGCGCTGGACCTGGGAGAGCAATCCCCTGGCTCCGACCAGCGTGCCGACCAGGCCGACCAGCCCGGCGATCCCCAGGAGCACCCCTCCGGCGAGGAGCAGGCGCTCGGTCTTGTCCTCCTGCGGCGCTGCCATGGCGACCCCCTTTCCCGAGACCGAGTGTGGTCCCGGCACTCCACCGTCACTGTAGGGACGGTCCAACGCCACGGCCCTCACCCCGGCCGGGTGATTCGGCGCCAGCCGGGCGGTGCCGGGCCGACGGAAGGAGGAGGGCCCGGCCTCTCGAGGGCTCTCGCCGGGGACTGGTGCGGTCGAAGCTGGCACTCGCTGCGTTGCGGGGCCGGTGTCGCGCTGGCCGGGTCAGGCGGGCGACCCGCCCGGGACGTACTAGACCATCGGGGCCTGGGGCGGATTGGCGCCACCCGAACCCGCGGCGGTGTGCTGTTGGTCCATGACCCCCATCTCCGCCTCCCACGCCGGGAACGGAGTCGGCATGACCTGGCGACGGACCGTGTCCGGCAGGCTGAGATCACCCCCGGTGTGTCCCACACTGAAGACCCGTTCGGGGCGGCTCCGGCCGATCATCGCCTTGGCCCATCGGTAGAGGGCCGCGACTCGATTGCCGAAGCCGTTGAGGAACGTCACGTGGACCACCAGCCACACGATCCAGCCGGGGAAGCCGCTGAGCCGGAGCTTCCTGACGCTCACGATCGCCTTGAAGCGACCGATGGTGGCGGCGCTGCCCAGATCGCGGTAGGTGAAGGGAGTGGCCCTGGTGTCCCCGCTGAGGCGTCGCCGAATCGTGTTGGCGGCGTGCAGGCCCTCTTGCATGGCGACCTCACATATGCCGGGAAGGTTCGCCACCCTGGCCATGTCCCCGATGGCGAAGACCTCCGGATGCCGGGGGAGGGTCAGATCAGAGAGAACCGCGATCCTCCCTGCTCGATCGATGTCGGCACCGCTGGCTTCGGCCAGGCGCGACGCGAGTGGAGATGCCTGGACGCCGGCTGCCCAGATGGTCGTGCCCGTGGCGAGGCGCTCGGTGCCTCCCGGCCCCTCGAGGTCGACGCCGGTGGGGTCGACCCCCACCACCCTGGTACCCATCCGCAGCTCGACGCCCATGTGCTCGAGCTCTGCGGCAGCGCGATCCGACAGCCGGTCCCCGAAGTTGGCCAGCGGCTCCTTGCCGCCGTCCACGAGAACCACCCGGACCGATGTCGGATCGCTCCGACGGAAGTCCCGGGTCAAGCTGCGGGCCGCCAGCTCCCGGACCTGCCCGGCAAGTTCCACCCCCGTCGGGCCCGCGCCGACCACGACCACGGTCAGCCAGAACCGTCGCTGGTCCTCGTTGCAGGCGTTCTCGGCCAGCTCGAAGGCCCCGTAGATGCGGCGGCGAAGCTCCAGGGCATCGTCGATCGTCTTCATGCCGGGGGCGATGAGGGCGAACTCATCGTGCCCGAAGTAGGACTGATTGGCCCCGGCGGCCACGATGAGGCTGTCGTACCGGAAGGTCTGTGCCCCTCCGGGCCCCATGGTGGCGTGGACAAGGCGACGATCCAGGTCGACGTCGGTGACCGTGGCGAGGTACACGGCCACGTTCGGATGTCTGCGCAGGAGGTGGCGAAGGACCGGCGCGATCTGCCCCGGCGAGAGGATGCCCGTAGCCACCTGGTACAGGAGGGGTTGGAAGAGATGGTGGTTGCGCCGGTCCAGCAACGTCACGTCCACGTTGCACCGAGCGAGCAGTCTGGTGGCCGGCAGGCCGCCGAACCCCCCTCCGACCACCACCACCTGGTGACGAGACTCGCTTGTCATCGCTGTGCGCCCCTGGTCTGGCTCCTAGCTAGTGCACCGTCGCGGACGTTTTGGGGCTCCCTGCGAGGTCCCGGGGGGTCGGCGTCGGCCTCGCCTGGGGCAGGGCCCAGACTGGGGGAGCGGACACGGTCCACCGTCCGCGGCGGCCGGGGGGGTTCGGCAGGCCTGACCACGCCGCCGGCGCCGGCGCCCCGACGGGGTGTGTGCCAGGGTCGGGAACCCGCCGTCATCGGTGACGCCGGGGTGGAACTGGCCCCCCCACGTTGCGCCGTGCCGATTCCGGTCACCTGGGACCCTTCCGGCACCCCTCCCCCCTCGTCCCGGGATTGCGCGCCCCGCGCTGTCCCCGGAGGCTAGGAACCGCTCGCGGCTCGAGTCATCACCCACAGGTGGGGAACCAGGGGAGGGGGACGAACGGTGGGCACAGCCAGAAATCACCCACTCGGGGTGAGGATCGGGCTGGGCGGGTCCCGGACAATCGAGCCGGCGAGGCAGGACCCGCCTGTCCGACCCGCGTCGGCCAGCCGACCAGCCCGTTCCAGCGGGCATCCGCAGGAGTGGAGGACCAGTGAGCACCGACTGCGGCCACGGGTTGCTGAGTGCTGGTGCGGGGAGGGCCCGGCCGGGCAGTGCGGGTGGTCCGCTTGAGGATTCGAAGGTCTCAGGCTGGCGGAGGTGTGAACCCAATCCTGGCGCGGCACGCTCGGGCGACCCGCCCGCCCCTCGTGCTGTCGGTTGCCCTGGGTGGCCTCACGGCCCTGCCGGTCGTGGTGAAGGCCTGGTTGCTCGCCGACATCGCCGGGGTCTTTGTGGACAGGGCAAGCCTTGTCGTGCCGCGCCCCGGTGGCGCCGCCGTTGACGGTCATCCTGGGAAGGGCGGTGGCGGGGGGCTGGTCCGAGCGGGTCGCCCAGCGGGCGTGGGCGCGGGCCACCTCCGAGCTCCGCACTCCCCTGGTGGGCGGTCTGGCCACGCTGGGCCCGACCCGCTTCGGCGACCGGCACACTGGTGGCCCGGCGGTGGTCGCCACCAGGGGGATAGGCGCCCTGGACGGGCAGTTCCCCCGATGCCTTCCTCAGTGGCCGCTGAGAGTGATCGTGGCGGCCCTCGTCCCCGACGCCATGGGCCGCGTTGGCTCCTTCACCACGGACGTCGCCGAGCGCCAGATGCACAGGCTGCACCCGGCCGGACGCTTCCTCGTCCTTGTCCACGGTTTCCCCACCCTGAAGGCCCTCGGCCGGGCCAAAGCCCAGCCTCGGGTCATCGGGGGGACGACCGAGGAGTACCGGAGAGCGGCTATGGCCACCCTCCGGGTGACGTCCCTCCCGGCGCTGGTGCTCGCGTCGGCGGCAGCGGCGTCGGTGGCCCCGGTGGCCACCGTGGGAGGGATCCGGCTGCCCGGCGAACAGCTCGATCTGCGGTCTGCGCTGTCTGTCCTCGTGCTCGCCCGGGAGCCCCGCCTGCCGCTTCGCCTCCTCGGTTCCAACTGTCAGGACAGCGCTGAGGGGATGCGGGCAGCGGCGCAGCTGTTCTCGGCGCTGGATGAGCCACTGCCGCGTCGGGCGACGATCGTCGCCGTTCCAACCCTGACCACCGACCGCATGTGGGTGGACCGGCGCCAGGTCACCTACCCGATCGGCCCGACCCAGCCCCCGGCCGACCCCCTTCAGCCTCGACCCGGGGGAGGTGCTGGCGGTGTTCGGTCACCTGTGCCGGGTCCTGACGGTCCCCAGCACCAGCCCTGGCTTCGACGTCAGGGGTGGCGACGCCGCCAGTGGCCCGTGGGCACTGGCGGTCTTGACCGTGGCCGGCGGCGTGGGCCGCCCGCTGGTGCTCGCCGATCAGGCCTTGACCTGCCACCTGTTCCGGCGTCGGCTCACCTCACCGAGGGCCGATCCGCTCCGCCCGGGCCTCGAGGCAGAGCTGGGGTGGCTCCCGGGATGGGTGGAACATCCGGCGAGGGGACCGGGCCACCGCCGTCGCTCGACCCCCCGAGGATCGTCGTGACCCCGGCGGACATGACTCGCCTTTCAGGGTTCCCCCAGCGCTCCTCGCCGGACCTGCGGAACGCCCCCGACCCAGGGTCGGCCGGCATCGGCAGCGCCATCGGCGTGCGACGCCCGGGGGTACGTTCCCAGCCGGCCCGGTGCCGGGGCGTTGACCCGATGCGGGTCTACCAGGTGCCGACGGCGCCCACCTCGGTCGTGGGCTCGCACCGCCCGACGGCGCGTGACCAGGGAGGGCCCCCTCGTGATCCGATCATCGTCCCGGGTGCCGATGGTGATGGCCCCACGAGATCCGGGGGGAGGGGGCTCCACACGTGGCTCGGGTGATCGGTGCCGGGCCCCTGGGTGATGGGGCAGGCGCGCGGTGATCCACGTCAGGGTCGTGAGCCCGCCCGTCCTGCGCCAGCGTGTCCTTGAGGTCCTGGAGGCCAATCCCGGCGTGGTCAACCTGGTGATGCTGCCTGGCGTGGCCAAGCACCCCGATGGCGACGACGTCCGATTCGATGTCATCACCGCCGAGGCCAACCGGGTGCTGGCTCAGCTTCGCCATCTCGAGGTCGACCGGTGCGGATCGATCATGATCGAGACCGTGGAGACGGCCATCTCTGCGGCTGTCGCCCGCGCCGAGGGTCGGGAGCCGACGGGACGGGACTATTCGCCGATCTGGGAGCAGGTTGATGCCCGCATACGCGACCTGGGCCACTACCCACCCAGCTGGTTCGCCCTGCTGGCCATCGCCGGCCTCATCGCCACTGTGGGCATCCTCACAAACTCGCAGATCCTGGTGGTTGGAGCCATGATCGTCGGACCAGAGTACGGCGCCGTCGTGAGCGTCGCCCTGGCCATCAACCAGGCCGACCTCCCACATATCCGCCAGGGCGTGAGCGCCCTGGTTGTCGGGTTCGGGATCGCCATCGTCGCCAGCGTGGCCTTCGGGGCGGTGATCCGTGGCCTCAGCCTGCAACCGGAGGCGTTTTCCCTGGGTGTCCGGCCGGTGGCGGACCTCATCAACAGCCCGAACCTGTTGTCGGTCCTGGTGGCGGTGCTGGCGGGCATCGTCGGGGCCATGTCGCTCGTCGAGTCCCGGGCCACCACCCTCATCGGGGTGTTCGTCTCCGTCACGACCATCCCCGCCGCCGCCAACGTGGGGGTGTCCATCGCCTTCCACAACTGGGCCCAGGTGTGGGGCTCGCTGCTGCAGTTGGCCCTCAATATCGTGCTGCTGATCGCCACTGGTGCGGTCGTGCTGTTCGTCCAGCGACGCTTGTGGCGTCGATGGGGAGGGCAGTCGGTCCCTCGCTGAGGGGGGCCGGCCCCTGCTCGATGGCCTCGGCCCCCTTCCCCGACACCTCACCGGCCTGCCGGACGCGGTCCGGTGCGGGTGGGGACCAGGGGGTGACGCGACACCGGACGCCGTGCACGACGCCCATCGCGGGTGGCGACCGAACGGGGCCACCCGTACCGTGTCGTGCGATGCCCGGTCCCCCTGCTGGGGTCGAGTCCCGAGCCCGAAACCTGCTGTGAGCAGGCGATGTGCCAGGGATCATGGACCGGCGCATCGGGGAGCCCGTCCGGAATCCCTGGGTCCGGCCCCGAGGGCCCCGGGTTAGTGCTCACGACCCGAGGGGTAGTATTCACTGTCCGCAGTTGCAGAACGGGAGGGGAGGCATGAACCCTGTCGCCTGGGTGAACGGCGCGTTGGGTTGGGCGGACACCAGCCAGCGGAAGGTCACCCTTCTGGGATTCCTGTGGGCCGTGGTCCGTAAGTTCGGTGACGACGCTGCCGGGTCCCTGGCCGCCCTCGTGGCCTACTACGGTTTCCTGTCCCTCTTTCCCCTGTTGCTGGTCCTGGTGACCGTCCTAGGTATGGTGGCCACCCCGACGATCCGCCACGACGTCGTACACTCGGCATTGGGGCAGTTTCCTGTGGTGGGGAACCAACTAGCGGGCCCCAACGGGATTCATGCCCTCAAGGCGGGGAGCGTCCCGGCTCTCATCATCGGTCTGCTGGGACTCATTTGGGGTGCACTGGGGATTTCCCAGGCTGCGCAGCGGGCAATGGCTGGCGTCTGGAACGTGCCCCAGGTGGATCGGTTCGGCTTCCCCATGAGCCAACTCAGGGGCTTGGCCTTCCTGCTGACCCTCCTGCTCAACGTGGTGGCCACCACGGGCTTGGCGGGCGTCACCACCTTCGGGGGCCCGGCGTGGTACTCCCGGCTGGCGGCCGGCGTCCTCACCCTCGTGCTTGACGTCGGGCTGTACGTGGTGTCGTTCCGCGTCCTGACCCCGAAGGTGGTGCGCACCCGGGACCTGCTGCTCGGGGCGAGCCTGGCGGGCGCAGCCTGGGCCCTCCTCCAGTACGTGGGCACCTTCCTGGTGAGCCACGAGTTGCGCCACTCCAGTCAGATCTATGGCGTCTTCGCCACCGTGCTTGGCCTGGTTGCCTTCCTGTACCTGGCGGCCGAGATCACCCTGTACGCCGCCGAGGTCAATGTGGTCCGGGTGCGACAGCTGTACCCGAGGAGGTTCCTGGTCGGCCCCCTCACCGCAGCTGACCGGTGGGTGCTGGTGAACCTGGCCAAGGCCGAGGAGCGGATCCCGGATCAGCACATCGAGGTGGGGTTCGTACGAGGGGGTGAGGAGACAGGACCGGAGCAGGCCTCGGGCGCGCCGGACGAGGCGGGCGGCGCGCGGTCCTCTGGTGGACCGACGGGATCGGGCCCGGAGGGACCCTCGTCGAGCGAGGGGTCAACGAGGGCCACGCCAGAGCCCGGCACCCGCTCGTCTGCCTGAGCCGGGGCGGGTTCCCGTCGCCGGGCCCGGCGGTTACCGCCGGCGCGCTGCCCGCCTCTGGCGGGTGTGAGGCCACGGCATCGACCGGACGGGCCACCAGGAGGAGCTGGCGGCGGATGGGTGCCGGCGCCGCCCCTCTTGGCGTCACCCCTCGAGGGGGAACGGTCAGGTGGCGCCGACGGGTGTTGGCTGTCGGGGCTGAGCCGGTCCGGTACCCGATCGAACCCGGTCACCAGATCCGATTCCGGCCAGCGGCGGCACCGCCGGTGAGACCACCGGGTGATCCCCAACAAAACCCATCGCCACCCCTTGCGCAGGACCCCCCGATCGACTCTGATGGGGTCCGGCGTTTGATCAGCGGTGCGGTCAGGGCTTGCGTCACGAAAGGGGGTGGTCCCGTGCCCGCCTACACCATTCTCGTCGAGGAGGTTCCGGGGAAGGGCTACCAGGGGAGCATGCCCCGGTTCCCCGGCCTGGTGATCGAGGGGGGCTCGACCGAGGACTGCCTGACCCGGGCCCAGGAGATGGTCTCGTTCTACCTGGAGGACCTGGCCGCCGCCCAGGCCCTGGGCGGGAACGGGCACGAGACGACCACCGGGGACGGCGAGGTCCCCCCGCGGCCCGTCTCGGACCAGGGGGCCGCCGAGGCCCTGCGCCGGGCCATCGGCGCCCTGCGCCGGGTGGAGGGGGAGCTCGAGGCCGACATCGCCCGGTGCCTGGGGCCCGACCGGGCCGAGCTGCGCCGGGCACACGTGGCCCTCCTGCGTGCCCGGGGCGGCCTCCTCCAGGCCGTCCAGGGCGGCGCCGCCCTCCCCACCGTCTCGGCCGAGATCCTTTCCTTCCTCGCCGCCACCGGACGGGCCGAGTGGCGCCGCAGCCCCCTGGTGGCCGGCCTCCACCGGGTCGCCCGGGCCCTGCGCCCCCCCGCCGTCGACCGCCTCCTCACCGGCCAGTACGTGATCGCCACCGAGCTGGCGGGCCGCCTCGCCGAGGCCCGCCGGTTCCCCCCTCCCGAGGTCACCGCCTCCTAGCCCTGGCCGGGCCCCGGGGTAGCTCGGTCCGGTCGGCACGGCTGGGGGCTGCCATGTCCTGGAGCCCCCGGCGCAGCCCCGACACGTTGATCTCCCCGGCCCCAGCCTCGGCGGCCATCGCCGCCGCACCGGCCAGGCGATTCCCCACCCGCGCGGCCGGTCCAAGGTGATCTTGCCGCCGATCGAGCACCCCACGACGAACGGCCGCACCAGCGTGAGGCGTGCGACGAGTGCCTGGCACCAGGTGGCAGGCGTAGGTGCCGAAGGTCGCTGCCCGCTCCCCCCGGGGCCGGCTCCGAGCGTCCGTGGCCGGGCAGGTCCGGCACACCACCACGCGGTACCCGAGGGCGGCCAGGGGTCCGATCACCCCTCTCCACTGCACCCCGCTCTGGCCAGCGGAGGCACAGCACGGGACGGCCGGAGCCGGCCTGGTCCAGGTGGGCCAGGGTGCCGTCGACCTCCAAATACCAACCCT
>DASQQH010000173.1:0-4792 GCA_035643555.1 Acidimicrobiales bacterium
CCTGCGGGAAGGCCGCGGGAGCCCTGGGCCAACGCCCCACCGCCGGTCGCGGTGCCGGTTCCCCCGGCGCGGGGGCACCGGGCGACCGCGCCGCGGCGTGGATGCCCGGAGGCGCCTCGCCCAGCCCGGGTCAGCCCCGCGCTGGGCACACGCAGACCGCCACCCCCTCCGGGGCCCGCAGGACGGTCCAGGTACGGGTCCCCTCCTCCACCTCGGCCTCCACGGTGGCCCCCAGGGCCACCAGGCGGGCGACGGTGGCATCGGGAGCGGGGACCCGCAGGTCGAGATGCACCCGGGACGCCGGGGCCGGGGACCCGGGCACCGACTGGATGACCACCCGGGGGCCGACCACCCCAGGAGGCGGGCCGCAGACCACGTAGGGGTCCCGGCGGTAGAGGTGGCGGTAGCCGAGGGCGGCGGTCCAGAAGGCCGCCACCCGCTCAGGATCCTCGGCGTCGATGGTGATCTCCAGGCTGGCCCCGGCCTCGGCCAGGCCCACGGGGGCCTCAGCCACCGGCCTCCCCCCCGGCCCGGCGGCACCGGGAGGGGAGGCCCGCCGCCTCCCGGCGTCGCGCCTCCCAGCGCCGGAGCGGCGACCCGTACCAGCCGAGGCCGACGGCGATGGCGGCCAGCCCGCCGAGCAGGTTGGACCAGGCGTGCCAGTAGAGCCCACCGGCCACCCCGGCGTAGGCGAGCACGAGCACCACCATGCCGGGCCAGTACCAGCTCCCCCGGGCCACCCCCAGGACCACCCGCCCGGCCGTCTCCCGGACCACGGCCCCCGAGGTCGGGGGCGACCCCGCCGACGCAGTCATGGGCGCCACCGTAGTCCGCCGCCGGGCGGCCAGGCTGGGGAGGAGCTCGGAGATGGCGATGCCCACCAGGATCACCACCGCCCCGAGGCCCGCCATGGGCCCGAGGGGGGTCCCGGTGGCCGCCCCCAGTACCCCGGCGGTCACCGGCTCCAGCATGAGCAGCACGGCGGTGCGCGAGGAGCTCAGCCGCCGCTGCCCCCAGGTCTGCAGCCCGAAGGCCATCGCCGACGCCGCCACGGCCGTGTACCCCGCGGCGGCGAGGGCGCCGGGCCCCAACCCGTAGCCCCCGAGGAAGAACGCGGGCACGACGGCGCCCAGCCCCACGACCAGCAGCTGGATCGCGGTCAGGCGGTAGACGTCGTGATGGGGGGCCACCCGGGCGAGCACCACCACGTTGGCGGCGAAGCCCACCGCGCACCCGAGCGTCAGCGCCTCCCCCGTCCCCAGGTGGACCCTCGCCCCGGTGAGCAGGAACAGGCCGGCGGCGGCGACCAGGGCCCCCACCCAGGCCCAGACCGTCGGCGCCTGGCGCCAGACCAGGGCCGACAGGATGGGAACGATCACCACCAACAGGTCGGTGGTGAACGCCGAGACCGAGGAGGAGACGTAGCGCAGGCCGACGGTCTGGAACAGGTAGGCGGCCAGCAGGGGGAACCCGGCGGCCAGGCCGGCCCGCCACAGCCCGGGGGTGGCCGGACGCCGCCGGGCGAGGGGCCACAGCAGGGCCGAGGCGATGAGGAACCGCACGGCGACGAAGGGCACCGGGGCGGCGCCGGCCAGCGCCCCCTGGACGACGATGAAGGTGCTCCCGAACAGCACGGCGGCGCCGGCCACCGCCGCCTGTGCCGATCGCTCTCCATCCCTGCGCGCCGCCAGCCGGACCACGGTCGATATGATAGAAGATCACAACCGTTATTCCGACCGGCGGCCCGAGGCCGGTCCCCCGGGCGAGAGGAGGAGCCGTGGCCACCCCTGGCAGCGGGATCGTGGGCAGCGCGGTCGCCCGCACCGTGCGGTCCCTGCGGACCGAGCGGGCGTGGAGCATCGACGAGCTCCAGGCCCGCTCCGGCGTGAGCAAGGGCGCCCTCGTGGACCTGGAGCACGGCCGGGCCAACCCCAGCCTGACGACGCTGGTGCGCCTGGCCGAGTCCTTCGGGGTACCCCTCACCCGCCTGGTCCAGGTCGACGAGGAACCGGTGGTCCAGCTGGTGCCGGCGGACCGGGCGGTGACGCTGTGGCACGGGCCCGGAGGAGGGACCGGGACCCTGCTCGTCGGCACCGGCCCTCCCCGGGCCGTGGAGCTGTGGCGGTGGGAGCTGCGACCGGGCGAGGCGCTCGACAGCGAGGCCCACGCCGCCGGGACCCGGGAGCTTCTGACCGTCGAGGCGGGCCGGCTCACCGTGGCGGTCGATGGCAAGGCCCACCTGGTGGGCGGTGGGGACTCGGTCGCCTTCGTCGGGGACCGGCCCCACCGCTACGCCAACAAGGGCCCTCACCCGGTGCGCTTCGTCATGGCCGTCACCGTCCCCCAGCCCGCCGCCACCTGACCGCGGCGCCCCGGGGCCCACCTCCCCCGCCGGGCTGAGCGGTCAGACCAGGGGGCGGTCCGTCGGGGAGATGGGGGAGGCCAGCACGTCCCGACCGGTGAGGTAGGCGTCCACCCCCGCCGCCGCCGCTCGGCCCTCGGCGATGGCCCACACGATGAGCGACTGCCCGCGACCCATGTCCCCGGCCGCGAACACCCCCGCCACACTGGTCATGAAGGACCCGTCGCGGGCCACGTTCCCCCGGTCGTCGAGGTCCACGCCGAGGCCGTCGAGCAGGGGGCCCCGCTCGGGACCGAGGAACCCCAGGGCCAGCAGGACCAGGTCGCAGGGGATCTGGCGCTCGGACCCGGGTATCGGGCGCCCGTCCTCGGGGGCCACCTGGACCAGCTCCAGGGCGGCGACCCGGCCGTCCTCGTCACCGATGAAGGCCCGGGTGCTCGCCGAGTACAGCCGATCGCCGCCCTCCTCGTGGGCCGGGGACACCCGGTAGATGGCCGGATGGGTGGGCCAGGGCTGGTGCTCGGGGCGGGCCGAGGGGGGTTGGGGCATGATCTCGAGCTGGGTCACCGAGGCTGCCCCCTGGCGGTGGGCCGTGCCCAGGCAGTCGGCCCCGGTGTCACCGCCGCCGATGATGACCACGTGCCTGCCGGCGGCGTCGATCGGCGAGGTGGCCAGATCACCCTCCTGGACCCGGTTGGCCGGAGGGAGGTAGTCCATCGCCTGGTGGATGCCGGCCAGCTCCCGACCCGGGAGGGGCAGCTCCCGACAGGCCGTGGCCCCCCCGGCCAGCACCACGGCGTCGTGGCTGGCGCGGAGGTGGTCGACGCCCAGGTCCACCCCCACCTCGAGCCCCGGGCGGAAGCGGGTCCCCTCGGCCACGAGCTGGTCCAGTCGGCGGTCCAGGCGGCGCTTCTCCATCTTGAACGCCGGGATCCCATAGCGGAGCAGCCCCCCGATCCGGTCGGCGCGTTCGTAGACCACCACGTCGTGGCCCACCCGGGTGAGCTGCTGGGCGGCGGCGAGCCCGGCCGGGCCGGAGCCGACCACGGCGACCGTGAGGCCGGTACGAGCGGGCGGGGGCTGGGGGGCGATCCACCCCTCCGCCCAGGCCCGGTCGACGATCGCCAGCTCCACCTGCTTGATCGTCACCGGGTCGGCGTTGATGGCCAGCACGCAGGCCGACTCGCAGGGCGCGGGGCACAGCGTCCCGGTGAACTCGGGGAAGTTGTTGGTGGCGTGCAGCCGCTCGACCGCCTCCCGCCAGGAGCCCCGGTAGACCAGGTCGTTCCACTCCGGGACCAGGTTGCCCAGCGGGCAGCCCTGGTGGCAGAAGGGGATGCCACACCCCATGCACCGCCCGGCCTGGGCCTCCTGGGCCTCCCGTCCGAGATCCTCGTAGACCTCGTACCAGTCCTTGATCCGCAGTTCGACCGGGCGGTGGTGGGGGGCTTGCCGGGGGGTGGTGAGGAAGCCTCGGGGGTCAGCCATGGGCCGCCGCCATGACCGCCTCGTCCACGTCCCGCCCCTCGGCCTCGGCCTGCGCCCTGGCGGCGAGCACCCGCTTGAAGTCCTTGGGCATGATCTTGGCGAACCGGGCCAGGGCCTGGTCCCAGCCCTCCAGCAGCGCGGCGGCCGTCGCCGAGCCCGTCGCCGCCAGATGCGCCGTCACCCGTTCGGCGAGGAAGGCCCGGTCGTCGTCCTCGAGGGGGTCGAGGTCCACCATTTCCTGGTTGACCCGCACCGGGTCGAGGTCCAGGACGTAGGCGATGCCCCCGGACATGCCGGCGGCGAAGTTCCGCCCCACCGGCCCGAGGATCACCGTCCGGCCCCCGGTCATGTACTCGCAGCCGTGGTCGCCCACCCCCTCCACGACCGCCACCGCGCCGGAGTTGCGCACGCAGAACCGCTCCCCGGCCAGACCGGCGAAGAACGCCTCCCCGGCGGTCGCCCCGTAGAGGGTGACGTTGCCGGCGATCATGTTGTGGGCGGCCACGAAGGGCGCCGACGGGTGGGGCCGGAGCACCAGCCTCCCCCCCGAGAGCCCCTTGCCCACGTAGTCGTTGGCGTCGCCCACCAGGGCCAGGGTGATCCCCCGGGGCAGGAACGCCCCGAAGGACTGTCCCGCCGAGCCGGTGAAGGTGAGCTCGATCGTGTCGTCGGGCAGACCCGCGCCACCCCACCGGCGGGTGACCTCGTGGCCCAGCCTGGTGCCCACGGTGCGGTTCACGTTCCGGATGGGCAGGGAGAGACGTACCTGCTCCCCCCGCTCCAGGGCCGGCCCGCAGGCCTCGATGAGGCTGGTGTCGAGGTCCAGGGCCAGACCGTGGTCCTGGGCGGCGACCTGGTGGCGGGGGCCGTCCTGGGCCTCCGGCGGCACGTGGAGGATCGGCGCCAGGTCCAGCCCCCCCGCCTTCCAGTGGTCCAGGGCCG
>DASQQH010000174.1:0-3178 GCA_035643555.1 Acidimicrobiales bacterium
CGACACCTCCCTCACCCCCGAGGTCGCCCGCTACGGGGCCGCCTACGGCGCCACCCCCGTGCGCTTCGGCCCCCCCGCCCCCCCGGGGGGGCCAGGGGAGGCAGAGGCCGCCCACGCCGGGCACCACGACCCCCCCGACCCCGCGGTGGCCGCGACGGTGGCCCGTCCCGTCAAGGTCGACAACGACCTCTACGTCCGGGACTACGGGCGGTGCATCCTGTGCTACAAGTGCGTGGAGGCCTGCGGGGTGGACCACCAGAACACCTTCGCCATCGCCGTGGCGGGTCGGGGCTTCGACGCCCACATCGCCACCGAGTTCGAGGTGCCCCTGCCCGAGTCCGCCTGCGTGTACTGCGGCAACTGCATCGAGGTGTGCCCCACCGGCGCCCTGATGTTCACCTCCGAGTACGAGCTGCGCCAGGCCGGCAGGTGGGACCCCGCCCGCCAGCGCAGGGCCGACACGGTCTGTCCCTACTGCGGGGTGGGCTGCAACCTGACCCTCCACGTCCAGGACGGCGACATCGTCAAGGTCACCTCGCCACAGGACCACGACGTCACGAGGGGCAACCTGTGCATCAAGGGACGGTTCGGCTGGCAGTTCGTGCAGAATCGTGCTGATGGCACCGGGGAGCGGTGAGGGACTGCCACAGCGAGGAGCGTCCACTGGCAGTGGTCCGGAGCCGGCCGACGGGGCTCCGCTGAGGGAGGAGGGGCCCCCGGCCCCCCGCCCCACCCGGGCCCCGGCGACCTCCACCCGGGTGCTGGCCGTGCGCGACGGCCGCCGGGCCTGGCGACCCGACCAGGTGGTGACCGAGGAGCCGCTGGAGATCCGGGCCGGCGGCGCCCACCAGGAGGCCGTCCCGATCGGGGTCACCATGCGCACCCCGGGGAACGACTTCGAGCTGGCCGTGGGTTTTTTGCTGTCCGAGGGGCTGGCCACCGCCCCCGAGGACGTGCTCGCGGTGCGGTACTGCGACCTGGGCCCCGACCAGCCCCAGCTCTACAACGTGGTGTCGGTGACCCTGGCCCACCCCCTGGGCGAGGAGGCCTTCCGGCGCAACTTCACCGCCACCGCCAGCTGCGGCGTGTGCGGGACGGCCACCCTGGACCAGCTGCAGTGGCGCTGCGCCCCGCTGCCCGCCGGGCCGGTGGTGCCCCTGTCGGTCCTGGTGGGTCTTCCCGGGGCGCTGCGGGCCGGCCAGCGCCTGTTCGAGCGGACGGGCGGGCTGCACGCGGCCGGCCTGTTCGGCGTCGACGGGCACCTGGCGGCGGTGCGGGAGGACGTGGGACGCCACAACGCCCTGGACAAGCTGGTGGGCGGGGCGGCCCTCCGGCGGGAGCTCCCGCTCGGGCAGAGCCTGGTCGCCCTGTCGGGGCGGATCGGCTACGAGCTGGTGCAGAAGGTGGCCACCGCCGGAGCCCCCATCCTGGTGGCCGTCTCGGCGCCCTCCAGTCTGGCGATCGACACGGCCGAGCGGTTCGGGGTGACCACCGTGGGGTTCGTGCGCCCGGGCCGGGCGAACATCTACACCCACCCCGAGCGGGTGGATCTCGACGCCTGAGTCGCCGCCCCGACGGGGCCCGGCCTACCGCAACGAGGCGTGGGCCCGGTGCTCCGCCAGAGCGCCCAGCGCCTCCAGCTCCTCGTCCAGGTCACCCACGGGGATGACGGTGACGTCAGAGGCACCGGCCGCGGTCAGCTCCTCGAGCCTGCTCCGGCAGTCGTCGAGGTCGCCCCACAGCGCGGACCGGGCGAAGCGCTCGAAGGGAAGCTGGTAGAAGCCCTCCAGGGTCTCGGCGAGGAGCGCCCGGGCCTGCTCTCGGGGCGGTCCGATGCAGCCCCACACCACCAGCCCGGTGTCCACCCGCCGCCCCGCCTGGTCGGCCAGCTCCCTGAGACGACCGACGCGCCGGGCGTAGGACACAGAGTCGAAGAAGATGCCGTCCCAGCGGTCGCCCAGCCGGGCGGCCCGGGCCAGGGCGGCTTCGGAACGGCCACCCACGACGATCGGCAGGTCCTCGGCCTGGACCGGTCGGAGCCCGAGGTCGACGCCGTCGAGGCGGAAGTGTCGGCCCTCGAAGGTGACCGGCCCGCCCTCCCACAGGGCCTTGACCACCGCCAGGGCCTCATCGGCCCGGTGGCCCCGGGTGCGGGGGTCGATCCCCACCGCGGCGTACTCGTGGGGCCACTCGCCGCCCACGCCCACCCCCAGCTCGATGCGCCCGCCGGAGAGCACGTCCAGGGAGGCCACGGACTGGGCCACCTGGACCGGGTGGCGGAGTGGCAGCACCATGACCTCGGTGGCCAGGCGCACCCGGGTGGTGGCGGTGGCCATGGCCGTGAGGCAGACCACCGGGTCGAAGGTCGGGACGTGGTAGACGAGGTGGTCGCTCACCGCGACCCGGTGCAGCCCCACCGCCTCGGCACGTGCGGCCCTCGCAGCCAGGCCGGGGAGGTCGAAGCCGCGGACGGGGTCGGGCGCGAACAACACGCCCAGACGGGGGAGTCCAGGAGCAGAATCAGCCACGACCCTTGGACTCCCGGTGTCGCCCCGACGTTACGGCCCGGACGCGGCGTGGCCCGGACCTCCGGTGACCTCCGGGGGGGTAGACTGCCGGTGACCGACCGACCCACGACCCGGTCGAGCGTCTCAATCCTTAGCTGCTGTGTGTCCACGGTCGCCTCACACGGGGCGTGCACAGCAGGCGATAACCGATGGGAGGAAGTCCCGATGGCCGTCGTCACGATGAAGCAACTGCTGGAGGCCGGAGTGCACTTCGGTCACCAGACCCGCCGGTGGAACCCCAAGATGCGCCGGTTCATCTTCGGGGAGCGGAACGGCATCTACATCCTCGACCTGAACCAGACCCTGTCCAAGATCGAGACGGCCTACTCCTACATCCGCGACCTGGTCGCTGACGGCGGCACCATCCTGTTCGTGGGAACCAAGAAGCAGACCCAGGAGCCCGTGGCGCGCTACGCCGGTCAGTGCGGCATGCCGTACGTGAACGAGCGGTGGCTGGGCGGCATGCTGACCAATTTCACCACCATCTCCGCCCGGGTGAAGAAGATGCAGGAGTACGAGCGCATGCGGGCGGTCGGGGACTTCGAGGCCATGCCGAAGAAGGAGGCGCTCATCCTCTCCCGGGAGCTGGAGAAGCTGGAGCGCAACCTGGG
>DASQQH010000175.1:0-2075 GCA_035643555.1 Acidimicrobiales bacterium
AGCCGGTGGTCGTGTGGAAGAACAGCCGCTGGCCCGGGCCCAGGTCCATGTGGAGGTGCTGGAGCTTGAGCTGCTCCACCAGGATGCCGCCGTGGCCGTGGACGATCGCCTTGGGCAGCCCGGTGGTGCCCGAGGAGAACAGGACCCACAGGGGGTGGTCGACGGGGACCTGTTCGAACACGAACTCCTCCGGTGCCACCGGCGGGCGGTCGAGGAGCTGGTCCCAGGTGAGGTGGCGGTGGAGGGAAAGCCGGGGGAGGCTGCCCCCCCGGGGCAGCACGACGACGGCCTCGAGGCCCTCGAGGGCGCCCGCCAGGCGCCCGACCTCCTCGCTTCGGTCGAAGGTCGTGCCGTTGTAGCGGTAGGCGTCGACGCAGATGAGCACCTTGGGTCGCACCTGCCCGAAGCGGTCCAGGGCCCCCCGGAACCCGAAGTCCGGTGAGCAGCCCGCCCACAGCGCGCCGATGCTGGCGGTGGCCAGGAGGCCCACCACGGCCGCCGGGATGTTGGGGAGGTAGCCCGCCACCCGGTCCCCCGGGCCGACCCCCAGCTCCCGGAGCCCCGTGGCGAGGGTGCGCACCTGGGCGGCCAGGTCCTCCCAGGCCAGCGCCTCGGGGCCGGTCGTCTCGCTGCACGCCACGACCGCCGCCTCACCGGGCCGCTCCTGGTGCAGGACGTGCTGGGCGAAGTTCAGCCGGGCGTCGGGGAACCACCTGGCCCCGGGCATGGACCGGGTGTCGAGGACCCTCGTCGGGGGGGACGACGCGACCACCTGGCAGTAGTCCCAGATGGCGCCCCAGAAGGCCTCCAGCTCGGTCACCGACCACCGCCACAGGGCGTCGTAGTCAGGGAAGGCCCGGCCGTGGCGGTGTTCCAGCCAGCCGACGAAGGCCGTGAGATTGGTCTGGGCGACCCAGGCCGGGGAGGGGGTCCACAGCAGCTCCCCTTCCCGCACCTCCTCGAGGGGGCGGTGGTCGGGCGTGCGCCGGGCGGCCATCGTCCCGCTCACCCGGGGGCGCCGGAGACGCCGACTCCTGGCATTGGGGCAAACGTATGCCAGTGACCCGGTGGGGCACAACAATGCCCCCGACGCCGTGGCGAGGGGCGGGCCGCCCCCGGTGGCCACCCACGGGGGGGCCCGTCCGGCCCCGGTCGGTGGCCGGGCCCCCGGGCCTCGGCGCGCCCGGTCGACCCGGTGGGGGAGTGGCAGGTGGTCAGGTGGCGGCGCGACCGACCCAGGTGCGCAGCTGGGCGAGGCTGCGGGCCAGCAGCCTGGACACGTGCATCTGGGAGATGCCCAGGCGGGCGGCGATGTCGGACTGGGTCAGGCCCTCGAAGAACCGCAGGTGGAGGATCAACCGCTGGCGCTCGGGGAGCCGGGCGATGAGGGGGGACAGCGTGGCCCGCTCCTCGGCCCCCGCGAACTCGGGGTCCACCTCGCCCAGCCGGGACGTCAAGGCCTCGCTGTCCTCGTCCCCGGGGGCCGGCGCGTCAAGGGAGGTGAAGCGGTAGGCCTGCCCGGCCTCGAGGGCCTCGAGGACCTGCTCCTCGCTGACCTTGACCTCCCGGGCCAGCTCGGCGATGGTGGGGGACCTGCCCTTGGCCTGGGACAGGGAGGAGATCGCCTGACCCAGGCGGAGGTACAGCTCCTGCATGCGCCGGGGCGCCCGCACCGCCCACCCCTTGTCCCGGAAGTGGCGCTTGAGCTCGCCGGCGATGGTATGGGTGGCGTAGGTGGAGAACTCGACGCCCCGTTCGGGGTCGAAGCGGTCCACGGCCTTGAGCAGGGCCACCGAGGAGACCTGGATCAGGTCGTCGAGAGGCTCACCCCGGTTGGTGAAGCGCCGGGCCAGGTACTCGGCCAGGCCGAGGTGGGCCTCGATCAACTCTTGACGCAGCGCCGGGTCCCGGCTGTCCGAGTACTCCGCGAACTTGTCCCGGAGCTCGTCCCGTCGGGTGGCGTCGAAGCTCATGGGCCGGTGGTGTCCCTCCGGGCCTTGCGCAGCCAGATGTAGGGCTGGGTCCTGGCGTCGTCCCGGATGGCGTGGTCATCCACCAGGGCGTCGAGGATCTGC
>DASQQH010000176.1:0-2971 GCA_035643555.1 Acidimicrobiales bacterium
GGGGGTTGGTGGGCGTCTCCGCCCACACCAGCGCCGTCTCCGGCCGGAAGGCCTCCGCCACCGCCGCCAGGTCGCCGAGTGGCGCCGGGGTGAACGCCAACCCGGCCGGACCGTGGACCTGGGACACCAGTCGGTAGGTGCCGCCGTAGGCGTCGCCGGAGAGGACGACGTGGGCGCCCTGGGGCAGGAGCCGCAACACCGCGTCCTCGGCCGCAAGGCCGCTGGCGAAGGCCGCGCCGTGGTTCGCCCCTTCGAGGGCCGCCAGGCAGGTCTCCAGGGCGCTCCGTGTCGGGTTGCCGGTGCGGGCGTACTCGTAGCCCCGGTGGCGGCCCACCTCCTCCTGGGCGAAGGTCGAGGTCTGGTAGATGGGGGGGACCACCGCCCCGGTGAGCGGGTCGGGGTCCTGTCCGGCGTGGATCGCCAGGGTCTCGAACCCCCGGGTCACGGCTTCCCCGCCCGGGACAGGTGGTCCAGGAGGTCCGAGCGGGTCAGGATCCCGACCGGGTGGCCCCCGTCCAGGACCACCGCGGCGGGGGCGCCCTGGAGCCGGGTGACGGCCCGGTCCACGCCGTCGCCGGTCCCGATGGTGGGCAGCGGCGGCTCCATGACGTCGGCCACCCTGGTGTCGAGCACCCCGGCGTCGGCGAACGCCAGCTCGAGGAGGTGGCGGTCGCTGACCGCCCCCACGACCTCGGCCACGGCGAGGGGCGGCTCGGCCTGGAGGACCGGGAGCTGGGAGACGCCGAACTCCTCGAGCACCGAGATGGCGGCCCGCACCGTCTCCTGGGGGTGGATGTGGACCAGGGGCGGCACCGGGGTCCGCTTGGCGGTCAGCACCTCGCCCACGGTCCGGGTGCCCACCGTGAGGAACCCGTAGTCGGCCATCCACTCGTCGTTGTAGATCCGGGACAGATACCCCCGGCCCGAGTCCGGGAGCAGCACCACGACCACGGCCTCGGGGGGAAGGTCCCGTCCCACCTCGAGGGCGGCCCACACGGCGGTGCCACAGGATCCCCCGGCCAGGATGCCCTCCTCCCTGGTCAGCCGGCGGGCCGCCAGGAAGGAGTCCCGGTCGGAGACCGTCACCACCCGGTCCACGACCGAGGGGTCGTAGGTGTTGGGCCAGAAGTCCTCCCCGATCCCCTCCACCAGGTAGGGGCGCCCGCCCCCGCCGGAGTAGACGGACCCCTCGGGGTCGGCCCCGATCACCTGGATGTCGGGTCGCTTCGACTTGAGGTACCGCCCCACCCCCGAGATGGTCCCCCCGGTGCCGATCCCGGCGACGAAGTGGGTGACCCGGCCGTTGGTCTGGGCCCAGATCTCCGGGCCCGTGCTGGCCAGGTGCGCGGCGGGATTGGCGGGGTTGTGGTACTGGTCGGGCTGGAAGGCGCCGGGGATCTCTCGGGTCAGGCGGGCCGCCACGGAGTAGTAGGAGTCGGGGTGCTCGGGGGGGACGGTCGCCGGACAGACCACGACCTCGGCCCCGTAGGCCCGGAGGAGCTGGATCTTCTCCGACGAGATCTTGTCGGGCATGGTGAACACGCACCGGTAGCGGCGACGGGCGGCGACCAGCGCGAGACCGACGCCGGTGTTGCCCGAGGTGGGCTCGACGATGGTGCCCCCCGCCTGGAGCAGGCCCGCCTGCTCGGCGGCATCGACCATGGCGAGGGCCGGGCGGTCCTTGACGCTGCCCCCGGGGTTCTGGGTCTCCATCTTGGCCAGGAGGTGACAGGACAGGCGGGCGGCGGTGCGGTCCAGGCGGACCAGGGGCGTGTTCCCGATGAGGTCCAGCACCGAGTCCGCCGTGTCCATCGCCGGGTCCTCGGTGGTGGCCACCACCGCCACGCCGGGCACGCTGACCGCGGCATCGGTGTGGAGGGTGACCGGGAGCCCGGCCTGGTGCAGGGCGCTCGCCACCGTGGCGGCCGGCTCGGGGGCGCCGACCACCCCCACCTCCCGGGGGAGGCGCGCCCGGAGATCGTCCACCAGTTCCTGGGTGACCTCCCCGTCCGACAGGTCCACCCGGTGCCCCGCCCGGTCCGCCAGCTTGCCTGGCGGGGCCTCATTGCCCACAACGACCAGCACATCCACAGCCGGGGCAGCCTACCGGTCCGCCGCCGGTCGCTGGGCCCGGGGCCGACGCCGGGCCCCGGGCGTGTACGGTCGCGGGCAAGCCCAGGTAGAGCCACGACGAGTGGCCCGCTTGGGCGATGGGGCGGGCCTGGGCGTGTGGGATCGGAGACCAGGACCGTCCACCGGAACCCAGACCAGAGGGGAGGAGCATCCATGCCGAGCGGAGCGATCACCGGGTGGGGCTCGGCGCTGCCCGACCAGGTGGTGACCAACGCCGACCTGGAGGCACGCCTTGACACGACCGACCAGTGGATCAGGGAGCGCAGCGGTATCCGGGAGCGCCGGGTGGGGGGCACGACGAGCGGTCTCGCCGTCGATGCCACCCAGCGGGCCCTGGACCGCGCCGGGGTGGCCCCCTCCCAGGTGGATCTGCTGGTCCTGTCCACCAACACCCCCGACCAGCCGGTGCCGGCCACCGCCGCGGTGATCCAGTCCAAGCTGGGCCTGGCCGGCGGTGCGGTGGACCTCAACTCGGGGTGCTCGGGCTTCGTCTACGGGCTGGTCATGGCCAATGGTCTGATCGCCACCGGCCTGGAGCGGGTGATCCTGACGGCCTCGGACACGGTGTCGAGGATCGTCGACCCCGAGGACCGCTCCACCGCCGTGCTCTTCGGTGACGCCGCCGGGGCCGTCGTGCTCGAGGCGGTTCCAGGTCCCACCCTGCTCGGCTGGGACCTGGGCTCCGACGGCGCCGCCGCCCCCTTCCCCTACCAGGAGCGGGGCAAGTTCTTGTACATGGACGGCCGGGAGGTGTACCGGCGCGCGGTGCGGGCCACCGCGATCTCCGCGCGGGCCGCCCTGGACCGGGCGAAGGTCGAGGCCGAGGACATCGCCCTGT
>DASQQH010000177.1:0-3398 GCA_035643555.1 Acidimicrobiales bacterium
AAGAACGGCTTCTCAGGGTTGATCACTTTGGCGTCGCGCACGAACTGGATAGAGCGGTCCACGATATCCTTGGAGAAGTGGTAGCCCTCCTCCGGTGAGGCGGGCTGCTCGACCGGGTGGTTGTCATGAACGAGCAGGGGGTACCACTGATTGGTCTCGCCACTCAGAAAGCCGTAGAAGCGTTCAAAACCCCGTCCCAGCGGCCATCGACCCTTGTACGATGAGACGTCCTGCTCCTCGCCGGGTGTCATATGCCATTTGCCGACGCAGTAGGTGTTCCACCCCCGCTCGAGAAGCACCTCGGACAACAGCCCGTTCTCGAACGGAATCCGTCCTGAGATCCCAGGATAGCCGGAGGCGAACTCGGCGATCGTGGCCATCCCGTTGCTCGTGGCGTTGCGACCGTTCAACAGCGAGGAGCGGGTCGGGGAACACAGGGCTGTGGTGTGGAAGTTCGAGTAACGCAGGCCGTTCTCCGCGATACGGCGCATGGTCGGCGTTCCGATTGGACCTCCGAATACATCCATAGCCCCGTAGCCGACATCGTCCCACACGATCATCAACACGTTCGGGGCGCCGGCCGGCGCCTTTGGCTGGAGGTACGGCTCCCAATCGGGAACGGAATTGCGAATGTCGACAGCGACCTTACCCTTCCACCTACGGGACATACGAGATCTCCTGTGGTCCGGGGGTCCGCTCAGCGCGGTGTCGAAATGTGATCAACGGGAGGAAGCGAGATGGCGCTGACTGCCCAATAAGAGGGACGCGGCGCACGCCAGTGGCGAGGGCGTACGACCTGTCGGCCTGCTTCCCGGGGAGCCATCGCAACGATGGACAGCTGACCCCACTGCAAGGAGGGCCAGACCAGGAACGCCTCTTCCTGTCGAGGGTCCCATCGAAGCCCTTGGTGCTCCGGGCCCGATGGCCTCGCGGACGGGTGGACCCCGTCGCCGCGGTCTGCTCCGGATGGTCGCCCGGGGCAATCCAACCCCGGCGATCAAGTGAACTCGCGATCCCGGACCGAGATCCACCTATCGAAGTCGGCGCCGTCACCTCCAACCCCCCTCCTGCTCTCTCGAGCGTACCCTCTAGGTTAGCAAAGTATTGGTGCATGCCGACGGGCGACAGGTGGGTCTCGGTAGATACCCACCTCTGGCCCAGCGGCGAGCGACAACTGGCCCAGCGGCGAACGACAACCCGCTCCCCCGACTCAACGACCTCCCTGCCATCGGCGGGCGCGTTAGCTCCGACGTCCGCCTCGCTCGGTCGGAGCATTTCCCTCGCCTGCCCACCAGCCGGCCGAAACGGAGCAGGATGTCCCCGGTCCTGGAGGTCAAGTTGCTGAACACCCGCACCTCGCCGACACCCACGGAGGGCATTTCTCAGCATGAACCATCACCACTCTCGCTCTCTCCCGGCCGACGGCCGATAGTGCGCTCGCGCGGATTCTCGTCGTTCGTCAGGTAGCTGTCACACCTCGCCCCCAGGGCGGCCACCCCTGGATAGCCCGTCTCTCTGGGGCCTGTCGGGCCCGCTCGTTTCTCCGCTCAAAGAGGGCGGCCCGAGCTCAGTGACCACGTGGGCTCCACGATCGCTCGGTTCCTCCACATTCACCACGCCCAGGCTGGTCCGACGATCGTCGACAGCCCCACGCCGTGGAGGCAGCGAGCGGCGACCATTCAGGAAAAGCCCTGTGGCGGCTTCTAATTCTGGACACGCGGAGTTGCGGCCGGTGTGAACCTCTGTGAGGCAGACTCCTTGGAGAATCACCGTGCCGTGGGCGGCGCCTCCTTCGGCTGGTGGATCCATACGGCAGGTGGCAGGGTCGGAGGCTCTGGCGCTTGCGCAGGAACGCTCGATGTGCAGATCGTAGGCGCCGGAGAGGAGGACCGCCCGCCTCTCCCGGCTGGCGTCGGCCCCCCCGTAGTGCCCGGCAGAGTGGTGGATCTTCCTTGCCATCAGGGGACTCCCTCCCGTCCCTCAGTGGCTCGACTGCTCGACCTGCCTCACCAGAGGTTGACACAGAGGCTCCCCGGTTCAGCGCCATGGTCGTCGCCAACTGGTGTCGGTTCAACGGGACCGGGACCATCTTCATCGGCCCCGCCAGCCCGTGGTAGAACACTTGGATCGAGTTGTTCAACAGGTCGCCGATGCTCCGGGACCTGCCCTCGACACGGATACGAAGCACGTCTCTGGGGTGGAGGACGGGACGTTGGTGGGTACGCGAGAACGCAAATCTCCGGACGTTACCTCGACGTTGAGCCCGAGCGGGGACCGCGGTGCCGCCATTCTCTACGGGAATGGGACATGTCCCGGCAGCACACCCATTCGCGATGGGGCTCCCGCGGACTGCTATACCCTCCCCACCCTCCTCGAGGGCCGCGCGGAGGGGCAGGGGCCATTTGCTCGCCGATTGGGGCGGGGGACCCAACGGATCGTCATTGGTCTGGGTCCCCACGACTTGGTCACCGGGCGGTGCCCCCCGTCCGTGTCGACACAGGTGGGCCCCTCAGGGCGCCACCGGCGTCAGGACACGCCTGGAGTCTGGCCATTCGTCTCTACCTTGAGCAGACCCAGATCAGCCTGCAGGGTGGCCAAGTCCAGAGCGGGGGTGGCCTTGGCCTGAACGAACTGCTCGGAGATGATCGCCCAGCACTCGTCCATGTATGTGGCGAGGAACGGATAGGTCACCGGCACCACACGACCCCAGGTGACGGCGTAGGCAGCATGGGGGTCGTAGCCCACCAGCACAACGCAGTGACCACCCTCGATGGGCGAGCCGGGCACCACGCTCCAAGGCTGGTTGGCGTTGAACTGGTCCATCGCCGATCGGGGCAGAGTCACCCCGATGTAGGCACAGCCGTAGAACGCTATGGCCTGATGCACCGCGACCAGGTCCTGGGTGTTGACCGGGGCAAAGGCTGCAATCTGGTCGCTGCCCCACAGGCCCTTCTGGCGCCACAAGGTCAAGACGTTGGACTCGACACAACCGGTATCCTTTCCTCCGGTGATGTCCTCGTACTGCTTCACCACCGTCCCCGCGTCGGGGACGGCAAGTGCCGAGCCCACTTCGCTGTTCCATGCCATCACCGCGTGGGCCGCCCCGTCGATGGTGCAATCCCCCACTTGGTCGTTGCCCAGCATCCCCCAGTTGGTCCCCACGTCGCTGTAGTAGTCAGCTGATGGTGGTGGGTTTGGCATCTTGCCCTTGACGTAGGCGGCCAAGTCCGCCAGTACGTGGGGCCTGATGGCCACCAACTTTCCGAGTTTTCCTGCCTGAGCCATCCATCTCACCCCCTGTCTCTGGGCATCGCCACCCGGTGGCTGGTATATGCCCTAACACACAACGGCCGCGTCGGCCATCGCCCAATATCATCATCCCCGATTTCCGACCACTC
>DASQQH010000178.1:0-4051 GCA_035643555.1 Acidimicrobiales bacterium
CGGTCCGCCGCCCGGGTGCCAGCACCGGGACGTCCAGGCGCTCCTGGAGGTTGACCCCGTCGGCGGACCCGATCCGGTCGAGGAGGTCGCGGTAGGCGGTGCAGCACCGGAGGTGGACGTGCTGGCCGTTGTCGAACCAGCGCCCGCCCCGGGTGAAGGACCAGGTGGCGCCGCCCAGGCGCGGGCGGGACTCCAGCACCTGGACGGTGGCACCGGCGTCGACACAGGCCAGGGCGGCGGCGAGGCCGGCCAGGCCGCCGCCGACGACGACCACCCTCGGCGGTGCGGTGGCGCTCATGCTCCGACCCCGGCGAGGGCGCGGCTCGCCACCCACGCCTTCTCCCAGGTGGGCAGGGACAGCCGCCCGGCGAGCACCGTCTCGGGGCGTCGTTGGATCCCCTCGAGCAGGCGCCGGTAGATGCCGGCCATCGCGGCCACACAGGCACGGCTCCGCCAATCGAGCAGGGGGAGGAGCCCCAGGCCCTCGTCCCAGTAGGGCAGCGCCCGGCGGGCCTCGAAGACCACCAGGGCGACCAGGTCCCGGAGGATGTTGGTCAGCTGGAGGGCCACGCCGAGGGCGTCGGCCCGGGGGCGGGCCCGGACCAGGTCGTCGCTGCCGAAGACCCCCAGCGACAGCCGCCCGATCGACCCGGCCACCCGGCGGCAGTAGCCGACCAGCTCCTCGAAGGTCCCGTACACCGTGCCGGCGGCGTCCATCTCGCAGCCCTCGATGAGCTCGTCGAAGGCGTCCAGGGGGACGGGGAAGCGGGCGGCGGCGTCGTGGAGGGCGATGAGCAGGGGATCGTCGGCGGGGGGCGGGTGGTCGGCGAGGGCCTTGCGCGCCCCGGCGAGGGCCACCAGCTTGTCGGCGGCGGGCAGGTCCCCGTCGCCGATGTCGTCGATGCGCCTGGCCATGGCGTAGATCGCCGACATCGCCCGCCGCTGGGGTGGGGGCAACAGCCGGATCCCGTAGGCGAAGTTCCGCGCTTCGCTGCGGGTGACCTGCTCGCAGTGGGCGTAGGCCTGGGCGAGGCTCATTGGTGTCCACCCCCGTGCTGCGGGGCAGCCCCCGCGGTGGCGACCCCCGGGGCCGGTGCCTTGCGGGCGGCCAGCACCTGGAGGAGGTTGCGGGCCATCGCGGCGGGCGCTGGCCGGCAGGCCACGCCCACCACGTCGAAGTCGGCCCGCTCGATCGCGTCGAGGGCGGCACGGCCGCCGGCGACGAACCCCGCCACGGCCAGGCGAGCCCTGCCGGACAGGCTGGCGGTCAAGGGGACGCCGGCGTCGAGGAGGGCCCGGGACCGGGCGGCCTGCAGGGCCACCACGCCGCGAAGCGCCGGGCCGGCGGTGGAGGACGCCAGGTCGGCTTCCGAGCAGCCGAACCGCTCGAGATCCTCGGCCGGGAGGTAGACGCGCCCCCGCTCCAGGTCCTCGGCCACGTCCTGGAGGTGCTCGATGACCTGGAGGGCCGAGCACACCTGATCGGACCACGCCTCACGTTGGGGGGTCGTCGCCCCGAGCACGGCCAGGACCAGCCTCCCCACCGGGTTCGCCGAGAGGCGGCAGTAGTCGAGGAGGTCCCCGAAGGTGGCGTAGCGGTGGACGACCTGGTCCCGGCGGTTGGCCTCGATCAGGTCCCGAAAGCAGCCGTGGGGAAGGTCCGGAAGGGCCAGGGTGGGCGCCAGCCGGGCCAGCAGCGGGTGGGTGGCCTCCCCCCGGCGAGCCCGTTCCACCTCGGCCTCGAGCCAGTCGAGGTGCGCCAGGCGGTCGCCGGCGGTGTCGTCGCCGAGCTCGTCGGTCAGCCGGGCGAACCCGTAGATGGCGAGCAGATGGGCCCGGATCGGCCGGGGGAGGACACGGGAGGCCACGGGGAAGTTCTCGCCCCCCGCCCTGGCCATGACCGCGACCGCGGTGGGCATCTCGCTGCCCGGCGTGGTCGCCGGGGTGGGCCGGGCGGCGGCCTCGGGAGGACCGGGCACGACTAGCCCCCGCCCGTCCGGCCCTGCCCCCCGTGGCGGATCGGCGCCAACTCCCCGGCACCGTTGGTGGCGGGCCCTGACCCAGCCTCGCCGGCGCCGTTCTGACCCTTGGCCGGTGCCCCGCCGTTGGCAGGGGCCTCCCCGAGGTCGATGGTCCAGGCCGCCCCCAGCGTCGGCTGGGACGACGCCGTCCCGCAGGCGAGGGCCGCCAGCACCGAGGAGGTAATGCCCGGGCCGTCGAGGCCCAGGTCGGCGAGGATGGCGTCGGGCTTGCCCTGGGGGAGGTAGGCATGGGGCAGGCCCAGGGTGAGGACCGGGGGCCCCGGCGGGGTGGGAGCCATCCCGGCCAGGGCGTCGGCCAGGTGGGAGCCTGCCCCCCCGATCCGGATGCCGTCCTCGGCCACCACCACCAGGTCGTGGTCGGCGGCGTCGGCCAGCATGGCGGCGTCGGCGGGGCGGACCACCCGCACGTCCCACACGGTGGCGTCCACCCCCTCCTCGGCCAGGGCCTGGGCGGCCTCCTCGCAGGCCCCGACGAGCTTGCCCACCCCGAGCAGGCACACCCGGCCCCCCCCACGGCGCAGGAGGCGGGCGGAGAGGCCCTGGCCCACCTGGTCGGGGGGCAGGACCCGAGCGGGGGTCTTGGGGTAGCGGATGGCAGCGGGGCCCGAAAGGGTGAGGGCGGTGCGCAACATGGCCTCCACCTCCCCCGCCGAGGAGGGGGCGAAGACCGCCATGTTCGGGATGGAGAGGCACTGGGCGAGGTCCAGCATCCCGTGGTGGGAGGGCCCGTCGTCGCCGGTCACCCCGGCCCGGTCCAGGCAGAAGACCACCGGCAGGTCGTGCAGGCCCACGTCCAGGTTGGCCTGGTCGAAGCCCCGGGAGAAGAAGGTGGCATAGAGGGCCACCACCGGGCGCAGGCCCCCCATGGCCATCCCCGCCGCCGCGGTGGTGGCGTGCGCCTCGGCGATGCCCACGTCGATGCAGCGCTCGGGCCAGGTGGCGGCAAAGGGCAGCAGCCCCGTGGGGCTGGGCATGGCGGCGGTGACCCCCACCACCTCGGGGTGGTCCTCGCCGACGGCGACCATGGCCCGGGAGAAGGCGTCGGTGTAGGTGGTGGGCGCCGGGGTCCCCGGCGAGGTGGGCTTGGCCACCTTGAGGTCGTGGAGGCACTGGATGGTGTCCTCCTCGGCGGGGGCGTAGCCCTTGCCCTTGTGGGTGAGGGCGTGGACCACGATGGGGCCCTCCCAGGAGGCCGCCGAGGCAAGGGCCGACTCGAGCCTCGGGATGTCGTGGCCGTCGATGGGCCCGGTGTAGCGCACCCCCAGGGCCTCGAAGAACACGTGGGGCTCGATCACCTCCCGCAGGGCGGTGGTGAGGCCCCCGATGCTGGCCTGGGCCAGGGCCCCCCCCGGCAGCTCGGCCAGGAGGGCCTTGATGCGGGACCGGGCCGAGAGGTAGGAGGCGTTGAGCCGCAGGCGGGTGAGGGACTCCGACAGCTTGGACACCGTCGGGGCGTAGGAGCGCCCGTTGTCGTTCAAGACAATGACCACCCTGGCCCCGGCGTGGCCCAGGTTGTTGAGGGCCTCGTAGGCCAGGCCCCCCGTGAGGGCGCCGTCGCCCACCACCGCCACCACCCGGCGGCGGTCCGAGGCGCCCACCTCGGGACCCCGGCCGAGGGCCAGGGAGGTGGCCAGGCCGTGGGCGTAGGACAGGATGGTCGAGGCGTGGGAGTTCTCCACCCAGTCGTGGGGGCTCTCGGCCCGGTTGGGGTAGCCCGACAGGCCCCCCGCCTGGCGCAGGGTGGCGAAGTCCTCCCGCCGTCCGGTCACGAGCTTGTGGACATAGGCCTGGTGGCCGGTGTCCCAGAGGACCAGGTCCTCGGGGGAGGAGAACACCCGGTGCAGGGCCAGGGTCAGCTCGACGGCCCCAAGGTTGGACCCGAGGTGGCCCCCCGTCGCCGACACCGCCTCCACGATGAAGGACCGGATCTCCTCGGCCAGGGTGGCGAGCTCACCCGGGCTCAGGCGTCTCAGATCGGCCGGATTGTCGATGCGATCCAGGATCACGGT
>DASQQH010000179.1:0-6214 GCA_035643555.1 Acidimicrobiales bacterium
CGGAACACCACCGGATAGCCCGGGTAGCGGACGGCGACCACCGACTCGATGTCCGCCCGCACGGCCGCGTCGGCGCCGCACACCACCCCGATCGCCGCCGGGAGCACGGGCAGGGGGCGACGGGGCCGGTCCAGGAGACCGTCGGCCGCGAGGCGCGCCCTGGTCTCGGCCAGGGCGGCGACGATGGCCCCCTCCCCCACCGGCACCACCTCGTCGGCCACCAGCCGGAGGTCCCCCCGGTCCGCCGACCAGCTGAGCGTTCCGGTGACCCCCACCCGCTCGCCGTGGACCACCCGGCACCGTCGGGCGCGGGCCGGGGGGCACACCACCGTGAGCTGGACCGCCCGGTCCCGGAGGGTGAACCAGATCCTCCCCGAGGGGCGCACGCTCGGGCGCACCACCTCGCCCTCGGTGGCCACCCGGCCCACCTGGGCCACCGACCGGGCGATCTCCGAGGTGAGGCGGACCAGGCTCAGGCGCCGGACCACGGCCTCGGGCGGGAACAGGGTCATGCCCGGCCATGCTACGGGCCACCGGTGTCGCTGACCGGCGGGGACGCCGGCTGGGGCAGGCCGTACAGCTCCAGGGTGCCCCCGGTCCGGTGCTGGTTGGCGTTGCCCACCGGCAGGGCGATGCGGGCGCCGGCGATCACCGGGCTGTTCCAGTGCCCCGGCGCCGCGGGGAGCACGGCCACCCGACGGCCGGCGTCCGGGAGGTAGACGTCGAGGGCGCCGTGACGGGGATCGAAGACATACACCAGGTTGCCGGCCAGCACCGGGCTGGTGCCCGGCGTGGCGTTGTGCCAGAGGGGGGTGAGGCGGGGAGGAGGACCCACCAGGCGGTAGGCGGCGGTGCCTCCCCCGGTGGCCACGAAGACGGTGGTCCGCCCGCCACGGGTCCACACCGCCGGCTGGGTGAGGACCTCCGCCCCGCCAGGGGCGGGGAGCTGGCTGACCTGGGTGGCGGCGACCGGACCCGCCCCGGCGGGGGCGGCGCTCCCCATCGGCAGGCGGACCAGGTGGAGCACCCCGTCCTTGCCCCCCTGGAGGACCAGGGTGCCCGTCGACACCGGGAGCAGGGCGGGGGCCGTGCTGCCCAGGTCGACGTCGGCGGCGCTGGTCGCCGACGGGTGCGGGAGGGTCCAGGTCCCCAGGAGTGCTCCGGTGCCCGGGGAGAGCTCGAGGACGCTCTGGGCCCAGTCCGTGCGCCCGTTGAAGTCGCCGTTGCCCGTGGCCACCAGCAGGCGTCCCGTCCCGGGCACCACCACCGCACCGGCTCTGGCCCAGATGCCGGCCCGCTGGGCCGGGCACGACGCCGGGGCCACCAGGTGGTGGCGGTCGCTGCACAGGACGTTGAACACCGACACGATCCGCCCGGTCGAGCGGTCGATGGTGACCACGTGACCCTGATAGGGGGGCTGGTCGCCGAAGTAGCCGCTGGTGGTGGCCACCACGTCGGGCCCGTCGAGGTTGAGCGCGGCGGCCAGCTTCTCCCGGGCCGGGTCCAGGGTGACCCGGGCCGGCCACCCCCCGGTGTGGACCTCGTGGCCGTCGGCCAGGGCCAGCTTGTGGATGCGCCCGTCGGGCGCCGCGGCGTAGACGTAGCCGCCGGGGCCCGCCACCGGGGTGGCGGTGGTGATCCGGGGCGATCCCAGCCAGGCCGCCAGCCCCGGCGGTCGGTAGGTCCACAGGATCCGGCCGCTGCCGGCGCCGAGGGCCAGGGTGACCCCGTAGGTGGTGGTCATGACGAACACGTTCCGTCGGCCACCGTCCACGACCGCCTGTGGCAGGTAGATCGGCGAGGAGTCGACCGTGCCGGGGAGGTGGACGCTCCGACGGCGCAGGGTCCCCACGTTGGCCGGGCCGATGCCGGTGGCGGCGCTCGAGACGTCGCTGCGTTGCGGGTCCACCCCGAATTCGGGCCACGCCGCGCCACCCCCGGCGACCTGGGGGGCGGTGACGCCGGGGGTGGCGGACGCCGCCGCCGTCGGGGGCCGGTGGGTGGTGGTCCCACACCCTGCCCCGGCCACCGCCACGGCGGCCCCGATCACCACCCACCGGAGGAGGACGGTGGACCTCCGGGGAGGGGCGTCGGCGACCATGGCCCCGGTGTAGCCGGCGGCGACCCCTCCCCGCAGGCGATGTGGTGGACGGGTGGGCCCGTGACGGTGGAAGGTGGAGGGATGGGCGCCTCGACCCCCCGAGCGGGCACCCGCCAGCCCGATGCGAGGGACTGGCTGGGCCGGGCCCAAGCGGCCAAGGGGTTCATGCCCCACGAGGAGGGCCTGGCCCTCCACCGGGCGGGCCTGGCCGCCGCCTCGCTGGGCCCGCTGCTGGAGGTGGGCGCCTACTGCGGCAAGTCCACCGTCTATCTGGGCGCGGCGGCGCGGGAGGCGGGGACGGTGGTCTTCAGCCTGGACCACCACCGGGGCTCCGAGGAGAACCAGGCGGGCTGGGAGCACCACGATCCCGCCGTCGTGGACCCTCGCACGGGCCGCATGGACACCCTGGCGTGGTGGCGACGCACCGTGGAGGAGGCGGGCCTCGAACCCTGGGTGGTGGGCATCGTGGGTGACTCCCCCACCGTCGCCGCCCACTGGGGGACCCCGCTCGGCCTCGTGTTCATCGACGGGGGCCACGGGGCCGAGCCGGCCTGGGCCGACTACCGGGGGTGGGCGCCCTGGGTCCGCCCTGGCGGGCTGCTCGCCATCCACGACGTCTTTCCCGACCCCGCTGACGGCGGGCGCCCCCCGTACGAGGTGTGGTGCGCCGCCCTGGCGTCCGGGGACTATGCCGAGGAGCCGGGCTGGGGCAGCCTGCGGGTCCTCCGGCGGCGGACCGGGCCTCCCACCTGACCCGTCCTAGCGGCCCAGCCGTTCGCCCACCGGCTCGTCCAGATCCAGGCCGGCGGGCAGTCCCCCGCCCCGGAACAGCTCGGCAGCAGGACCCTGCCCGCCCAGGGCGTTCACCGCCAGGACCATCGCGGCGGCGGAGTAGGTGCTCCGCTCCCCGCCGGGGAAGTGCACCCCCTCCGGCTGCACCCAGCCCGTCCAGTAGGAGCCGTCGGGGTGTCGCAGGGACTGCGCCCAGGCGAGGAGACGCCTCGCGTCGGTCCGCTGCCCGGCCGCCCCGAGCGCCATGGCGCACTCGGCCGTCTCCGCGGTGGTCACCCAGGGATGGTCACTGACACACCGGACGCCCAGGCCGTCCATGACGAACTCGGGCCAGCGCTCGGCCAGCCGGCACCGGGCCCGTCCCCCGCTCAGCACCCCCGAGAGGACCGGGTAGTACCAGTCCATGGCCCAGCGGTCCTTGGGCTCGAAGGCCTCCGGGCGGTTGGCCACGGCGTGGGCGAGGCGACCGATGGCCAGCTCCCAGTCGGGGCGCTCCACACCCAGGTGCTGGGCGGCGGCGAGCCCGCACCGCAGGCTCAGGTGGAGCGAGGAGGACCCGGCCAGGAGGGCGAACCGCCCTGGTGTGCCGTCGGGCTCCACGGCCCAGGTGATCTCCCCGCCCGCCCGCTGGTGGCAGAGCACGAAGTCGAGCGCTGCCGCCGCGACCGGCCACAGCGTCTCGAGGAACCCGGCGTCCCCGGTGAGCAGGAAGTGGTACCAGGCCCCCACCGCCACGTACCCACAGACGTTGGTATCCCGCCTCGGCTGCTCCACCCCGTTTGCCAGGTAGTAGTGGCACCACGAGCCATCCGCGTGCTGCTGGTCCACCAGCCACCAGTACGCCCGCTCGGCCTCGGCCACCAGGCCACCCGCCGCGAGGGCCATGGCGGCCTCGACGTGGTTCCACGGATCGGCGTGGCCTCCCGGGTACCAGGGGATCATGCCGGTGGGGAGTTGGACGGCGGCGATGGACCCGGCGGTGGCCCGGAGCTCGGCCCGGCCCAGGACCCCTCGCAGCTCGGGTACCGCCACGCTGCCCCGGCCCCCGCCGGGGGGGGCACTCCCCTCGTCGACGCCGCCGGTCTCCCCGCCGGTCACCGGTCCGCCCTCCCAGGTGTGGGCGCTGCCAGCGTCATCGGCCCTCCCGCTCCAGGTAGACAACCAGGCTCTTGCCGATCGCCGGCGTGAGCACGGCCTCGGCCGCCCGGGTGATCCTCGGGGCAACCATGAGGTCCCACACCAGGAGGCGGTGGTAGGCGGCCACGGCCGGATGGCGATCCCGGTCCACCCCCACCAGGCACCGCAGCCACCAGTAGGGGGTGTGCAGCCCATGGGTGTGGTGGGAGCCCACGTACCGCAGGCCGACATCCTCCAGCCGGGCCAGGAGCTGGGAGCGCCGGTAGATCCGGACGTGACCCCCGGGCCGGGCGTGGTAGCGGTCCGACAGGGCCCAGTTCACCAGCTCGGGGGCGAACCGGGGGACGGTCACCGCCATCGTCCCCCCCGGCCGCAGCACCCGAGCCAGCTCGGCCATCACCGGTCGGTCCCCGGCGATGTGCTCGAGCACCTCGGCGGCGATCACCCGGTCGAACACGGCGTCGGGGAACGGCAGGCGGCCGGCGTCGGCCCTCGCCGCGACCCCCCGGCCCGGGGCCCTGGGCTCGCGTTGGTCGGGGCCCCCCGGGGCACGGGGGACCGCCGCCCCGTCGAGGGCGGCCAGCACGGCTGTCGCCGACGACACCGCCTCCTCCTCCAGGTCGAGCGCCACCACCCGGGCACCCCGGCGTGCCCCCTCGACGGCATGGCGACCGCCGCCGCACCCGAGGTCGAGCAGCAACTCGCCACGCTGGAGCCCCAGCCGATCGTAATCGACGGTCAGCAAGGAGGCACACAGCCTCCGTCCGGGGCCGTGGCCTGCACCGGAGCCGTGAGGGCGATCAGGTCGTCGGGAGATCCGGTGGGCGGACGCGGGGCCCGGGCGTCGGGGGCCGGCTGGGTGGCACGCGACCCGTTCCCCGTGGTGCGGGTTGCCAGCAGGGCCCGGTACTGGTCCACCGTCGCCTCGGCCGTCGCCCGCCAGGTGAACCGCTCGATGACCCGGGCCCGCCCTGCGGCGCCCAGCCGGGCCGCCAGGACCTTGTCGTCCAACACCCTGCCCAGGGCCCGGGCCAGGGCGGTCGGGTTGCCGGGGGGCACCAGGAGGCCGGTCTCGCCATCCCGGCCCACCACCTCCGGGAGGGCACCCCCGGTGGTCGCCACCACCGGTCGGCCGCAGGCCATTGCCTCCACCGCGGGCAGGGAGAACCCCTCGTAGAGGGACGGGACGGCGGCCACCTCGGCCTCAGCCCACAGCCGGACCAGGTCCTCCTCGCTGACCCTGGTGACGAACCGGACCGCCCGCTCGAGCCCCAGCCGGGCGATGGTCGCCCCCACCCGGCTCTCGGGCCGGGGGCTTCCCACCACCACCAGGTCGGCGTGGCGCTCGCTCCGCACCCTGGCCACCGCCTCAAGCAGCGGCACCAGCCCCTTCAGGGGGACGTCCGCGCTGGCGGTGGTCATGATCCGGCCAGGCACCGGGGTGATCCCCGGGAGGGGCCGGAAGCTGGTCGGGTCGACCCCGACCGGCACCACGGAAAGGCGGTCCAGGTCGACGCCCATCCGGGCGGCGATGTCCCGGCGGGAGGACTCCGAGACGGTGATGACCCGGGGGAGCTGGCGGGCCACCCGGGTCTGCATGCCCACGAAGCCGTACCACCGGCGCAGGGTCAGACGCCGGCGCCAGTTGGTGGCGTGGGCCAGGTCGAGGTCCCGGTCCACGGTGATCGGATGGTGCACCGTGGCGATCACCGGCCAGCCGTCGTCCATCATGCCGACCAGGCCCCGTCCCAGGCCCTGGTTGTCGTGCACGACGTCCAGGGCCCCCCAGCGCCCCGCCAGCAGGCGACGGGCCCGGAGGCTGAAGGTCAACGGCTCGGGGAAGCCCGCGGTACACATGAGGCCGAACTCGAGCAGGTCGATGGGCGAGTGCACCTCCGAGGGGCGGGGGATGCGGAAGGGGTCGGGCTGGCGGTACAGATCCAGGCTGGGCACCGCCTGGAACCCCACCTCGGGGTCCAGGTCCGGGTAGGGAGGGCCGGAGAGGACCTCGACGTGGTGGCCCAGGGCGACCAGCTCCCGGCTCAGGCGGCTCACGTAGACGCCCTGTCCCCCGGAGTGCGGGTTCCCCCGATAGGCCAGCAGCGCCACCCGGAGACGGTCAGGTCCGCCACCACTCATCACGGTTGACCGCACGGGCGAAGAGCCTCGCCGCGTCGGGGCGCC
>DASQQH010000180.1:0-2452 GCA_035643555.1 Acidimicrobiales bacterium
GAGGTGGCGGCGGTGGCGGGCGTCTCCAAGGCGCTGGTCTTCCACTACTTCCCGACCAAGCGGGACCTCCAGGTCGCCATCCTCCGGGCGGCCACCTCCGAGCTGGTGAGCAGGCTGGACCCCGATCCCAGCCTGCCCCGCGACGAGCGTCTCCGGGCAGGGCTCGAGGTCTTCGTCGCCTACATCGAGCAGCACCCGGCCAGCTACCTGGCGATGGCCAGGGGCGCCGGCTCCGACGAGCGCCTGCTCCGGGTCTTCGAGGACACCCGTGCGGCGGTCGTGGAGATCATCGTGGGCGCCCTCGACCTCCCCGAGCCCCCGCCGGGGCTCCGCCTCGCCCTCCGGGGGTGGATCGCCATGGTCGAGGAGACGGTCCTGCACTGGCTCGAGAGCCGGCCCGTGCCCCGCCCCCAGCTGGTGTCCTTCCTCCAGCAGGTGGCCCTCACGATGCTGCCCAGCGCCCTGTCCCTGTCCGCCGAGGAGCGCTGAGCACCGCCGGTCGCCCGGCCGCCGAGGCCACCCAGGCCCTCGCGGCACATCCCGCCCGGCCGTGGGGACCTCGTGCACCGACCGCAGGTGGGGGCCCGCCGCCGGGACCGGACCGGGCGCCCACCGGCGGCACCGGATGCTCGGGGGCGGTCAGGGCCTGTGGCTCGCGCGCCGGGCGCCCTCGGCCATGGCGGCCAGCTTGGCCCAGGTGATGTCGGGGTCCACGACCGACATCCCGGCAAAGGTCCCGAAGCCGCAGTCGGAGCCGGCCAGGACGTTCTCCTGGCCCACCAGGGCCGTGTAGCGGCCCAGCCGCTCCGCCACCAGGTCGGGGTGCTCGATGTAGTTGTTGGTGGAGTCGATGACCCCGGGGATCAGGACCTTGCCCGCCGGGAGGGGGCGGTCCTCGAACACGGCCCACTCGTGGGCGTGGCGGGGGTTGGAGGCCTCCAAGGAGATGGCGCTCGGCCGGGCCCGGAGCACGATGTCGAGGATGTCGGCCAGGGGGACGTCCCGGTGGTGGGGCCCCTCGTAGTTCCCCCAGCACAGGTGCATGCGCAGCTGGTCCGGGTCGATGCCCGCGGTGGCGTGGTTGAGGGCCTCCACGTTGAGGCTGGCCTGGCGTCGGAACTCCTCGAGGTCGGCGTCGGCGAACTGGATGTGGCGGCCCATGGCCAGGTCCGGGCAGTCCACCTGGAGGACCAGGCCGGCCCCGGTGATCGCCTCGTACTCCTCCCGCATGGCGTCGGCGATGGCGCCCAGGTACGCCTCCCGGGTGGGGTAGTGATGGTTGGCGAAGAACAGGGCGATGACCCCGGGCGAGGCGGCGGTGAGGAACAGGTCCTCCGCGCCGTCCCCGCCGGTGGCGGCCCGGAGGTTCTCGATATCGGTCAGCACGGCCTCGTGGTCCCGGACGGCGATCGGCCCCGTGCAGGCCGGGGGGGCCAGCACATCCTGGAGGAGGCCGGGGTCCAGCCGGGTGAAGAACTGGCGGAGGTAGCCGGGGAACTCCTCCAGGTCCGGCATCCGGGCGGCCTGCTCGCCCTCGCCCTCGAACCCGGTGAGGCGCTCCCGGACGTAGGTGGCGTAGCTCTCCTTGCCCGCCTCGCCGTCGTTCACCACGTCGACCCCCGCCGCCACCTGTCGGCGGACCACCTCGGCCACGGCGGCGCCCACCTCCTTGGCAACCGCGGTGGCGTCGGCCTCCCCCCGGGCCCGGGAGCCCAGGAGGTCGAGTAGCGCCTGCGGGCGTGGCAGGCTCCCGGTATGGGTTGTCAGGATCCGGTCGACGCTGCGCTTCACGACACCACCCCCCTGGGCCACCCCGGACCCAGTGGTCATGCTACCCCCTGGGGGGCGGGGGAGACGGGGCGATGATCACCGGGATCGCCTGTGAGGCGATGCCCCTGGCGTCCCCCATGCGCAACGCCTACATCTCCTTCGCCGCCATGACCACCTCGGTGGTCGCGGTCCACGACGACGCCGGGCTGGTGGGCTACGGGTTCAACTCCAACGGCCGGTACGACCAGTGCGGCATCCTGCGGTCCCGGCTGATCCCCCGGCTCCTCGCCGCCCCGCCCGACCAGGTCCTCGACGGCGAGGGCCGGGTCGATCCCGAGGCGGCCTGGGGGGTCATGCTGGCCGACGAGAAGCCGGGGGGCCACGGCGACCGGGCCGTGGCGGCCGGCGCGGTGGACATGGCCCTGTGGGACCTGGCCGCCAAGGAGGCCGCCGTCCCCCTGCCCCACCTCCTGGCCGGGCGCTACGCCTGGGCGCCGCCCGAGGAGGCGGTGGCGGTCTACGCCGCGGGTGGGTACTACTACCCCGACCGCGGCGAGGAAGCCCTCGCCGAGGAGCTCCGCGGCTACCTGGACCGGGGCTACACCCGGGTGAAGATGAAGGTGGGCGGCGCCCCCGTCGACACCGACCGGCGGCGGGTGGAGGCCGCCCTCGATGTGGTGGG
>DASQQH010000181.1:0-5136 GCA_035643555.1 Acidimicrobiales bacterium
GCTCGGCACCGTGCTCGTGCTCGACTCCCCCGATGACATCGACCGCAAGGTGCGCAAGGCGGTGACCGACACCGAGACCGAGGTGCGCTACGACCCCGAGGCCAAGCCCGGCGTCTCCAACCTGGTGGAGATCCTGGGAGCGGCGACCGGGCGGTCCCCGACGGAGGCGGCCGCCGGCTATCGCGGCTACGGGGCGCTCAAGGCCGACGTCGCCGCGGCGGTGGTGGAGCTGCTGGCCCCGGTGCGTGGCCGCTACGAGGAGCTGGCCGCCGACCCGGCACAGGTGGGCGCCATCCTGGCCAAGGGGGCGGCCAAGGCCACCGACGTGGCGGCGGCCACCCTGGCGAGGGCCAGGGACGCCATGGGCCTGCTGCCCCCGGGGTAGGGGGGGCGGGCCCGGCGGGTAGAGGAGGCCCCATGGAGACCACCGAGCTCGAGGTCGACACGCGCCAGCGCCAGGTCACGGACCTGACCCGGGAGGTCGCCCAGTGGTGCCGGGGCCGGGAGGGGCTCCTCAACGTGCTCGCCCCCCACGCCACCGCCGGCCTGGCCCTGATGGAGACCGGGTCCGGGTCCGAGTCCGACCTCGTCCAGGTGCTGGGCCAGCTCCTCCCCCGGGACCACCCCTACCGCCACCAGCACGGGTCCCCCGGCCACGGCGCCGACCACCTCCTCCCGGTGCTGGTCACCCCCTCCCTCACCCTCCCCGTCCTCGACGGGCGGCTCCTGTTGGGGACCTGGCAGTCCCTGGTCCTCGTGGACCTCAACCCCGACAACACGAACCGCCGGGTGCGCCTCTCACTCCTCGCCGGCTGAGCGGTCCGAAAGGGCCGCCGGCAGCAGTCGGCGGCGGAAGCCGGTGGCGCCCACCACCCGGGCCCCCGCCGCCCGCACCCGGGCGACCAGGCGGTGATCCGAGGTGACGACCACGAGCTCCTCGGGGTGGCGGTCGGCGGCCACCCGCCGGGCGATCTCGTCGTCGGCGGCGTCCGGGCCCCCCGGGGCGCCGGCCACCTCCACGGCCCCCACCCCGGGGACCCCGGGCGGGTGGCCGTCGAAGACGACGGCCACCGGCTCCCCCAGGGCCTCCTGGAACCCCACCAGCTCGGCGGTCAGGCCGGCCATCGCCCGGGGCCGGTCCCGCCACCACCCGTTCGGCTCGGCCCCCACCACGTTCATGCCGTCGATGAGCCACCGCCTCCGCCCCGGCCCGGGCACCGTCGGCCCCGCCTCCCTGCGGCCCATGCCCGAAGGGTAGGCGCCGGCCCCCCTCATCCGGGCCGGGTGGGTACCGCCGGGGCGGGCCGGGCGATAGTGTGTCGCATACGACATGTCGTATACGACACGATAGGAGCGGTAATGGGCGGCGTGTGGCGGCAGGCGGGTTTGGACGTCCTCTACGCGTGCTGGGCCTCCTTCGGCCTGGTGTGGCTGGCCGGTGCGGCCTGGAACGCCCGGGCCGGCCCGCGGCCGGTGACCCGGCGCCGGCGCAGCGCGGCGCTGGTCGTGGTGGGCCTCCTCGCCTGGGCGGTGCTGCGCTTCCTCCCCCGGGGTGCCCGGACCTGGGGCACGGTCGACGCCTGGGAGGTCGAGGCGGCGGGGATGGTCGTCCTGGTGGCCATGACGGCCGCCACCCTGTGGGCGCGGGGCGCACTGGGGACGATGTGGAGCTCTGCCGCGGTGGTGAAGGACCACCACGCCCTGCGCACCACGGGGCCCTACGCGATCGTCCGCCACCCCATCTACACGGGGCTGCTGGGCATGCTGGGGGGGACGGCCCTCATCGCCGGGCTGGGCGTGTGGGTGGTGCTCGTGGTGGCCGCCGCCTGCCTGTTCCAGGTGAAGCTCCGCGCCGAGGAGCGGTTGCTGGCGGCGACGTTCGGCCCCGCCTACGGCGAGTACGCCAGCAGGGTCCCCCGGCTGATCCCGGGCACCAGGCTGGGGTGCCGACGGTGAGCGGGGACGATCCGACCATCCTGGCCGACCACTTCCACGCCATCAGCCGCCTGCTCCGCCAGGCCGCCCGGGCGGAGGCCTACGCCGGCGACGCCCCCCTCACCGTGCCCCAGGCCCAGGCCATGGAGGCCCTGGTGGCGGCCGATCGCGAGGGCGCCGACCTGTCGCTGTCGGAGCTTGCCACCCGGATGGGCCTGGCCCACAGCACGGTCTCGGGGATCGTGGACCGCCTCGAGCGGCGAGGGCTGCTCCGTCGGGTCACCTGGGCCGTCGACCGACGCCAGGTACGCCTCGAGCTCACCCAGGCGGTGCGCGACTGGCTCGACCGGTACGTGGTGCACCTGCGCGGGAAGCCACTCGCCGGGGCCCTGGCCCAGCTGAACCCGGCGCAGACCGCCGTCCTGGCCGAGGTCCTCCCCCTCCTGCGCAAGGCGCTCGAGGCCGACACCTGACACCGGCGCCGGGAGCCCGGGGTGGTCCCCGCCGGCCTCGACGACCGGGGGGCTCACCGCTGTGGCTGGACCAGGACCGGGAGCGCCAGGCAGAACAGGGCGGCGGCCACCAGCATGGGCCACAGCACCCCGTAGCGGGTCAGGAAGGCCCCCACCCCGGCACTGACCACGAACACGAGGATGGAGGTGGCGCGGCGGACCGCGCGGGGGTTGTGGCCACCGCCCAGGGTGGAGTCGGCCAGCACCCCGGTCAGGGTCAGGGTCATGACGTTGGTGGCCAGATCGGGGATCCCCCATCGGCGCATCAGCGCGTTCTGGATGCCCATGGCCGTGGCCAGGATGGCGATGACCGCGAACCGGGCATGGCCGTCGGTGCCGGGATGGACCACCGCCGTGGTGACCACCGCCGCGCCGACCAGGGTCCCCTCGAGGACGAAGCCCCACCGCCGGCCCGACTCCCCCGCCCGGACCAGGCGTCCCCCACCCACCGCGCCCAGGGCGAACGAGGAAAGGGCCACCACGTAGGGCACCACGCCCGGCGTGGTGAGGGCCGGGCCGGCGAGGCCGGACGCGCCCACGACGAAGGCCAGGAAGACCAGGTTCCCGGTCATGATCTCGACGAAGACCTGGCCGAGGCCGAGGAAGGAGGCGGCGTCGAGGAGCCCGCAGACGGCGGTGATGGCGTAGACGCCGACCGCCACGGGTGGCAGGGGCAGCGCCCCGAGCCTGGCCCGCCGCCCGGGGCCGCTGGGCCCGTCGCCCCGGGTCCCGAGCTCCGCCAACGCGGCCTCGTCGGGGACCCTGGTCACCGCGGTCGCACCGGGGCCGGTCGCCGGCATGGCACCCCGCCACGCCCGGGTACGCGCGACGTATGCCCAAGGACCGCGACCAACTCACACCGGACGAACCAGACGACGAGGAGCTCCTCGAGCACACGCGGGGCCAGGGGCGAGCGGGCACCGGCCGAGACGAGGTGCCCGAGGACCGCTCGGCACCCGGCGGGGCCAGCGGCAGTGGCGTTCCCCGCGCCCGCGACGAGGTGGACACCGAGGACAAGTCCCGCTATCAGTAGCCCCCCTGCGGGCATGGCCACGAGGTCCCCCGGGGCACCGGCCCGGGTCAGGGGCGAGGGGCCCGGGCCCCGGCCCCACCCCGGCGCCCGTCGCCATGGCGGAACGCCCGGGGAACCTTGGAGGCCCCCGGGCGTGGGTGACCCGGCCCCCCGGCCCGGTGCACCGGGGGGGGCGTGGCTGTGCCGGGTCGCTGGCCGGCCCTCAGAAGGGTCGGCCGAGGACCGGCACCGGCGTGGGGACCTTGATCAGGGCCCGGCGCTGGACGGCGGGGGTCCGCCCGATCTCCTGGAGATCGAGCTCGATGACCACCGGCCGGGGCCGTGACGGCTCCCCCGCCGTGGGGTCGAGGGTGATGTCGACCTCGGCGACGCAGGACTCGCCCGGCTCCACGAGGTTGGAGGACCACCACCCGCGCACGTGGGGGCGGCTGCCCTGACGGGTCACGGCCACCTCCCCCGTGCCACCGGAGACCACCTGGCCCTCGATCCGCCGGACCACCGCGGTCTGCCGGCCGCGGTTCTCCAGTCGGATGGTCCCCCGCAGGACCCCGTCCTCCCAGGTGACCCCGGACAGCTCCTCGGTGGCGTAGGCCATCTCGGAGTCGCCCTGGTGGCGGACGAACAGCGCCCAGGCGCCCACCGCCGCGCCCGTCGCCGCCGCCAGGCCCCCACCGGCCAGCCCGGCCAGGCGCCAGGGCGCCCGGACCCGCCTACCGGACGACATTGATCGTCCCGAGGGTCGGGTCCTCCGGGCCCACCATGCGGCAGCCCGCCCGGACCTGAGCGGCGAGGTAGTCGACCAGGGGGCGGGTCAGGCGCTCCCCGGGGCCGACCACCGGGATGCCCGGTGGATAGCTGGCCGCCAGCTCCGCGGCCACCCGTCCAGCGGCGTCCCCGAGGGGGATCCGCTGCTGGGGGGCGTGGAAGGCCTCGGCGGGGCTCATGGCGGCCTCCGGCTGGGCCGGCAGCACCGCCCCGGCGCCGCCTCGGCCAGGTGGTGGCCCCGTGGCGTCCTCGGCGATCGCTACCAGCCCCTGGACCAGCGCGTCGACCTGGTCCCAGCGGTGGGCGATCGTGATGTTGGCCAGGACGTTGGTGAAATCCGACATCTCGACCACCACCCCCTCGGCACGCAGCATGCGCTCCACCTGGTAGCCGGTGTGGCCGGTCCTGGACACGTCCACGCACAACCGGGTGGGGTCCAGGGCCGCCACCCCGTAGCTGCCCACCAGGGTCTTGTCCAGGCACCGGAGCAGGGGATGGCTTCCCAGGCGGAACCGGGCCTCCTCGGCCAGCTCGATGGCCTCCTGGAGGGCCAGTTCCCCCTCGGTGGCCATCTGCATCCTGGCCACGTCGAGGGAGGCGTAGAGCAGGCAGGAGGGGCTGGTGGTCTCCAGCAGCCGGCGCACCACGTCCACGTGGCCGGGGTCGACCAGCCGTCCCCGCACATGCAGCATGGAGGCCTGGGTGAAGGCCCCCAGCAGCTTGTGGCAGCCGGTGACCACCATGTCGGCCCCGACCGACAGGGCGTGGGGCGGCAGGCTCCCGTGGAAGGGGAAGTGCGGGCCCCAGGCCTGGTCCACCAGCAGGGGGACGCCCCAGTCGTGGCACACCCGGGCGATCGCCTCGATGTCCGAGCAGGCCCCGTAGTAGGTG
>DASQQH010000182.1:0-4823 GCA_035643555.1 Acidimicrobiales bacterium
CCACGACCCTCAGCCCGTCGGCCGCCAACCAGGCCAGCGGCCAGGGCGCCGTCACCGCCTGCGACCGGAACATCTCGGCGGGCCCGGGGACCAGCTGCCCCTTCGCAGAGGCGGTCTTCGTCGCCTACCACCAGTACTACCGGAGCCACGGGCCCCTGGGGGGGACGGTCGAGGCCTACAGCACCACGACCGGCCGGTCCTACACGATGAGCTGCTCGGTCGGCGACGGGGTGGTCGCCTGCCGGGGCGGGACGAACGCCTACGTCACCTTCCCGGTCCAGGCGGTGGCGGTCTACGGCGGCTAGCCCCCCGACCGGCGACCGGGCGCCGCGGCGGCCCGGAGGGGGTCACGGCCACCCTGGACACCGGGGCCACCGTGCCCCGCCCGGGGCCACCACCGCCTACCGTCGGCCGTGGTGGCGGACGGGCGCCACCCTCCGGGAGGGAGAGGAGGGACACCATGGGCGAGGTGGTGGCCCAGCACGACCTCGTGCTCCGCAATGGGCGGGTCATCGACCCGGCGTCGGGGCTGGACGGCGTGCGGGACGTGGGCGTCATGGGCGGTCGGGTCAGCGCGGTCAGCGAGGCCCCCCTGTCCGGAAGGACCACGGTCGAGGCCTCGGGGAAGGTCGTCTGCCCCGGGTTCATCGACCTGCACAGCCACGGCCAGCAGATCCCCGAGCAGCGGTTCCAGGCCCTGGACGGGGTGACCACCGCCCTGGAGCTCGAGGCGGGGGCCCGTCCCGTCGCCGCGGCCTACCGGCGGGCGGCGGCGGAGGGGCGCCCCATCAACTACGGGTACTCCTCCTCCTGGGCCCTTGCCCGGATGGAGGTCCTCGCCGGCTACCGGCCCCGCGGCGAGGCCAACGAGGCCGTCACCCGACTCGGGGACGAGGCCTGGCGCCGGGTGGCGACCCCGGGCCAGGTCGACGCGATCCTGGCGCTCATCGGCGCGGACCTGGCGGCGGGGGCGCTGGGCATCGGGATCCTGGTCGGCTACGCGCCGGCCGTCGAGCCCGCCGAGTACGTCCAGGTTGCCGCCCTGGCCGCCGCCCGGGGGGTGCCCACCTACACCCACGCCCGTGAGCTGGTGGAGAACGATCCCGCCACCCCCGTCGACGGCGCAGAGGAGGTCGCCCGGACGGCGGGGGAGACCGGCGCCCGCATGCACTACTGCCACCTGAACAGCACCTCGACCCGGCACGTGGCCCGGGTCCTGGCCCTGATCGAACGGGTGCGGGCGGCGGGGGCCACCGTCACCACCGAGGCCTACCCCTACGGGACGGCGATGACGGCGATCGGGGCGGCGTTCCTGGCCCCCGAGCACCTGCACCGCCGGAACCTCACGCCCGCCTCGATCACCTACCTGCCCACCATGCGCCGGCTGGCGGACGAGGCCGAGCTCCGGGCGCTCCGCCGGGCGGATCCCGGCGGGTTGGCGTTCATCACGTACCTGGCCGACGACGTCCCCGCCGAGTTCTCCTACGTCGAGGCCGCCCTGGCCTTCCCCGGGGCCGCGGTGGCGAGCGACGGCCTCCCGTTCCACTGGCCCGGCCAGCCCCCCGAGCCCCACGCCTGGCCCCTGCCGCCCGGCGCCGTGGGCCATCCCCGCAGCGTCGGCACCTTCTCCCGCGTGCTGCGCCTGGCGCGGGAGGGGGCGCTGTTCGGCCTCCCCGAGGCGGTCGCCCGGCTGACCCTGGCACCCGCCCGGGTGCTCGAGGCGAGCTGCGGGGCGGCGGGCGCCAAGGGCCGCCTGACGGTCGGGGCCGACGCGGACCTCACCGTCTTCGACCCCGAGGTGGTCAGCGACCGGGCCACCTACACCGACCCCGTCCGGGCCTCGACGGGGATCGACCAGGTGCTGGTGGGCGGCACGTTCGTGGTGCGGGACGGGGACCTGGTCCCCGACGCCCTGCCGGGACGGCCCCTGCACGCCGGGGGGCCACCACCGCGCTGACCCCTCCCGGGCCGGCCCTCAGGCTGCGGCGGGCTCAGACGTGGGCGCCGGTCAGGGCGGCCGCCAGCCGGATGGGGGCGTCGGGGCGGCACAGTCGGGTGGTGGACAGCGGCGCCAGGGCCCTCGCCACCACCGAGACCCCCGCCAGGGCCGAGCGGGGCAGGCGGGCTGGCTCGCCCACCCCGTAGGCGGCGCGCAGGGAGGGTGGGAGCAGGTCCGAGGTGACCGCGCCCAGCACCGGCCACCCCGCCAGCTCCACCGCCCGGCCGGCCGGGCCCCAGGCCTGGCGGAGCGGCGGATGCAGGATCTCGTCGGCCATCTCCCTCGCCGTCTGGCTCACCTCGAGGGTCGCCAGGCGCTCCCCGAACCACCGCTCGAAGCCCCCGAGGTCGGGGGGGAGGGCGTCGGCGGGGACCCCGAAGGCGGCCGCCAGCCGCAGGGTCTCCCGGTAGCACCGGGCCCGGTCGGCAGCGCTCAGCAGGCCCAGCCAGCGCCGCTCGACCGCCAGGGCGGTGTCGACCAGGGTGGCGTGGACCCAGGCGGCCAGGTGGGGGTCGGTGGCGGCATAGGACCGGCCGTCGGGGGCCCGGCCCCGCACCCGCTCGTGGGTCGCCGCCACGGCCCGGAGGGCCCGGGCCGAGGTCTCGGGGTCGGCGAAGGCAATGGTGCCCATCGCCGACAGGGTGCGCAGGAGCCGGTCGAAGGGCGCCTCGTGGAAGTCCGAGTGGTCGGCGACCCCTGCGGTGACGAGCGGATCGGCCAGCTGGAGGAGGAGGGCCCGGGGCCCCCCGAGGAGCATGGCGGGGTGGCCCAGGAGACGGGCGGACACGGTGTCGGGGCCCAGCATGGCCTGGGGATCGACCATCGCCGGCGGGGGCCCGAGCAACCCCAGGGGATGGGCGACAACGGCCATGGTCTCTACCCTAGGTCGACTCCCTGGCGGTGGGCTCCGGGTCGGCAGGGGTCGAGCTGGTGCACAGGGGCCGGAACACCATCCCGGTGCGCGGTTTGGGGGTGAAGAAGGTGGTCTTGGCCGGCAGGCGGCGGCCCTCGTTGGCGGCCCGGGCGATGGCGGCCACCGGCGCCGGGCGCACCAGGACCCCGGCCTGGGCCCGACCGGCGGCCACGGCGGCCAGGACCTCCTCCGGGTCGTGGTGGAAGGACAGCTCGTGGGGAGGGAGGTCGGCCAGCACCAGGTCGAGGCGGCTCGAGTCGAGGTCGTCGTCGGCCTCTTTGCGGGTCTCTGGCTTGGCCTCCAGGTACCAGGCCCCGGACGGGGTGAGCAGCGCCGGGGCGTCGGCGGCCGCCAGGAGGCCGGGGACGGTGGCCGCCGACGCCGTGCCGGCGGCCAGGGCGGGGTCGGCGGGGCGCAGCTCGAAGCGGCTCCCGAACGCCGCCACGGGGTCGAGCCCATCAGCCAGGCCACCCACCAGACGGTGGATGGGCCCCACGGCGAGCTCGTCCTCGGCGAGCTCGACCACCAGGGCCATGGTGAGGTCGTAGGCGCCGCCGGCGCCGCCGTGGCGGGCCCGCTGCTCCCGGGCGTAGGCCAGGGCGGTCTCGTACCGGTGGTGGCCGTCGGCGAGGACCACCGGCGCGGAGGCCACCCGGGTCGAGATGGCGGCGATCGCCTCGGGGTCGGTGACCGGCCACAGCTCGTGGTAGACGCCGTCGGCGTCCCGGGCGGCGGCCGCCGGAGGCCCGGTGGGCCGGCAGAGGGCGGCGAGGCCGGTGGCCATGGACAGGCCCCACACCGGCGACAGGTTGGTCCGGCACGCCCGGAGCAGGTCCAGGCGGTCCCCCTTGGGCTTCGGGGTGGTCCGTTCGTGGGGGAGGACGTCCCCCTCGCCGGGGGGCAGGGCCTCCAGGGCCCCCAGGACCCCGCAGGTCCGCCGGTCGTGGCCGCCTGGGTCCTCGAAGGACATCTGGTACAGGTACAGGGCCGGGCGGCCCTCGGGGCGCACCAGGCCCGCCTCCCGCCAGGCGGCCAGCAGGTCGGCGGCCACCTGGTAGCGGTCCCGTGCGGTGCCGGGGTCGTCCTCGGGCACCTCGAGGTGGACCGCGTTCCACTCGCTGCGTTGACCCAGCTCGGCGCGGGCCGGTGGGTCGATCACGTCGTAGGGGGGAGCGATGACGTCGTCCAGGGCCACGCCGTCATCGGCCAGGCGGGTGAGGTCGTAGCGCAGGCCGTCGAACGGCTCAAAGCGTGGCACCCACTCTGCCTAGCACGTCAAGGGGGACGATCGACCACTCAGGCCGCCGGCCGGGCTCGGGCGGCCGGGTCTGCCACGATGAGGTGGTGGCCTGGGTGATCGACCTGGACGGCGTGGTGTGGCTCGCGGGGCAGCCCATCCCGGGAGCCGCCGAAGCCGTGTCCCGTCTGCGCAAGGCGGGGGAGCAGGTGCTGTTCCTCACCAACAACTCCTCCCTCACCATCGAGGAGTACCACCGACGCCTGGGCCGGGCGGGCATCACCGTGGAGGCCGGCGAGGTGCTGACCTCGGCCCAGGCGGCCGCCTCCCTGCTGGCGCCGGGGTCGACGGCCCTGGCGTGCGGGGGGCCGGGGGTGTGGGAGGCCCTGGAGGCCCAGGGGGTGGCGGCCGTGGCCCGGGGGCCGGCGGACGCCGTGGTGGTGGGCTGGGACCGCTCCTTCGACTTCGACCGCCTGGCCGCCGCCACCACCTGCGTCCTCGGCGGGGCCCGGTTGGTGGGGACCAACGGGGACCCCACCTACCCCACCCCCGACGGCCCTCTGCCCGGGGCGGGGGCCCTCCTGGCGGCGGTCGCCTGCGCCACCGCGACCACCCCGGTGGTGGCGGGCAAGCCCTACGAGCCCGTCGCCGCCCTGCTGCGGGAGCGCCTGGGC
>DASQQH010000183.1:0-2498 GCA_035643555.1 Acidimicrobiales bacterium
TCCCCGGGGCGACGGTGGGCTACACGGTCCGGCCGGGGGACAGCCTGTGGTCCCTGGCCCAGCGGTTCCACACCACCGTTGGGGCCCTGGCCCAGGCCAACGGGATCCCCAACCCCGCCGTCGTCCGTGTGGGCAGGACCCTGTCGATCCCCGGGGCGACGGTGGGCTACACGGTCCGGCCGGGGGACAGCCTGTGGTCCCTGGCCCAGCGGTTCCACACCACCGTTGGGGCCCTGGCCCAGGCCAACGGGATCCCCAACCCCGCCTTCGTCCGTGCGGGCAGGACCCTGTCGGTCCCCGGGGCCGGGCCCGGGGCGGGTCCCGCGCCGTCGGGGGCGCAGCAGCCGGACCGCCAGGCCCTGGTGCCGGTGTTCCACCAGGCCGCCGCGGCGGCCGGGATCCCCGTCAGCCTGCTCGAGGCCCTGGCCTGGCAGGAGTCGGGGTGGCAGGAGGGGGTGGTGTCCCCGGCGGGCGCCATCGGCATCGGCCAGGTGCTGCCCAAGACGGCCGTCTTCGTCGACCGCTACCTGGTGTCGGCCCCCCTCAACCCCCATGTGGCCCCGGACAACATCCGCATGAGCGCCGCGCTCCTCGGGTACCTCCTCCACCAGACGGGGGGGAACGTGGCCGAGGCCGTCGCCGGCTACTACCAGGGGTTGAACTCGGTCCGGGCGGTGGGCATGTTCCCGGGGACCCGCCACTACGTGGCCAACGTCCTGGCCCTCCAGCGCCGGTTCTGACAGCCGGGCCACCCGGGCCGCTTTTTTCGTGCTCCCTGACCTGGGATATCGTGCAAACGCCCAGGTCGGCGGAGCATGGAACCGCTTGACGGGTATGGCCCGGAGCGGCCCATACTGTGACGTCCCCCATCAGCCCCGAGTGCTTGGTCGTGGGCCTCCCGGGACAAGACCCGCCCTGGGAGGGGGCAGTGGGCAGGCGGGGCCCGGGACTGAGTAGAGAACGCCTTGCTGGCCTCCACTCCGGTGCGGCGGGGAGGTACCAGCAAGCGGCCCCAAAGGTACCGGGCCCCGTCACGCCACCCTCACCCGCCCCGGTGACGCGCCTGCGGGGGATCCGCGGTCCGTATATGCTCCCGGCCGCGAATCCGCCACCTGAGGACCCTGCATGGCCGACGACGTGGAAACCGACCACGACGAAGCAGACAACAACTTCGGCGACGGCGACCTCAACGACCTCTCCGAGGGGGAGGACGACGACGAGAACGCTGAGCTGTTCGAGGACGAGGAGGACGAGGAGGAAGAGGAGGGCGACGAGGAGGAGGACGACTCGGTCCTCAGCGAGGAGGGGGACGAGGGGGAAGAGGGCGGGGGCAAGGAGAACCAGCAGGCCTCCGCCAAGCAGCGTCGGACCCGCCGCTCGTCACGCACCGCCACCGAGGACGACGAGGAGGAGGACGAGGAGGAGGAGGACGAGGAGGAGGACGTCGAGGCGAGCCTGGACGTCATCCTCAAGGAGCGCCTGGTCGTCGAGGAGGAGGACGAGGAGGAGAGTGACGGCCCTCCGGAGACCGACGAGCGCTCGGACACCTCGACCAAGGTCCTGCCCAAGCAGCCCGACGAGTTCGTCTGTCAATCGTGCTTTCTCGTGAAGCACCCCAGCCAGCTGGCCGATCCGGAGAAGACCCTGTGCCGAGACTGTGTGTGACCCCCTCGCCCGAGAGACGGCCGGCGGCCGAGCCGCCGAGGTGACCGAGGTGCCCGAGGCCGACCGTTCCCTCTGGGACCACGCGCTGGACCTGTTCCTGTACGCCCCGCTGGGCCTGGCCATCACCGCCCGTGAGGACCTCCCCCAGCTGGTCGACAAGGGACGTCAGCGAATGAGCGGACAGGTGACGGTGGCCCGGATGGTGGGGGAGTTCGCCGTCGCCGAGGGCCAGCGACAGGCCGGGCACCTGTACAAGGACGTCGCCCACTGGCTGTGGGCGGGGCCACCGGCGCCCACCGCCGACACCGGCGCGGCCGAGGGGACCACCACGGCGCCACCGCCTCCGGCCGCCGACTCCGACGGCGCCCCCGAGCCCCCGGACCTCACCCCGTCGCAGGAGGCCGGCGAGGTCCCCACCTCCCCGGAGCAGTTGGCCATCCCCGGCTACGACACCCTGTCGGCCTCCCAGGTCGTCCAGCGGTTGCCGGCCCTCTCTGCCGGGGAGCTGGCCGCCGTCCAGGCCTACGAGGCAAGCCACCGCAAGCGGCGCACCATCCTCAACCGCGTGGCTCAGCTCTACCCCCGCGCCAAGGGCTGAGCCCCAGGCCGGTGCTCGAGGGGGCCCGTCCAGCGAACGACGACGATCTTCCCATCGTCGTCGAGCTGTGGCAGGAGGCCCAGGCCGACGTCGGCCGGATGCGGGGCGGCCAGCTGCTGATCCAACGGGAGCTCCCCGCGGGCCCGGCCGCCGAGCACCTGGCTGCCGCCCTTTCCGACCCGGCGGCCACGGTGGTGGTGGGCACGCTCTCCGACCACGTGGTCGGCTACGGCCT
>DASQQH010000184.1:0-2532 GCA_035643555.1 Acidimicrobiales bacterium
GACGAGCTCGGCCTCGGTGGTGAGCGCGTAGGGGATGGTGGGGGTGGTGGAGGAGGCCAGCACGTGGGGCTGGCCCAGGATCTCCAGCAGGTCAGGGTGCCCACCGCCACCCTCCACGTGGTAGGCGTGCACCGTGCGCCCGGCGGTCGCCGCCACCGTGTCGGCCAGCATGCCCGACTCGTTGAGCGAGTCGGAGTGGAGGGCGACGGCCACGTCGTGGTCCTCCGCCACCTCCAGGCAGGTGTCCACCACCTCCGGGTAGGCCCCGAAGTCCTCGTGCACCTTGAACCCGGACGCCCCCCGGGCCATGGCGTGGTCGAGGGGACCCCGGTGGAGCGCGGAGCCCCGGGCCAGCAGGGACACGTTGACCGGGCAGGTCTCCAGCCCGGCCAGCAGCGTCGCCAGGTTGGCCTCGGGGCCCACACCCACGTCCCACACCCCGCCCATCCCCATCCCCACCACCGTGGTGGTGCCCGCCGCCAGGGCGACGGGCAGCAGCGCCGGGGAGGAGAGATGGACATGGGAGTCCACGATCCCGGGGGTGGCGATGAGGCCCTCCCCCGGGACCAGGGCGGTGTGGGCCCCGATGAGCAGCGCGGGGTCGTCGACGACCTCCGGGCTCCCGGCCCGGCCCACCCCCACGATCCGGCCGTCCTTCACCCCGATGTTGGTCTTGGTCGCCCCGAGCACCGGGTCCAGGACCACAACGTTGCTCACCAGCAGGTCGAGCTGGCTGGCGGGGGGGATCCCGCTCGAGGAGGCCAGGCCCTCGCGGAAGGTCTTGGCGCAGCCGCCCAGGAGCTCATCGCCAGGGCCGGTGTCGTCCGCCCCCACCCGCACCACCAGGCCCGTGTCGCCCAGCACCACCCCGTCCCCGGTGGTCGGCCCGTAGAGCTGGGCGTAGGTGGTCCGATCGAGCCGGCTCATCGCCCGCCCTCCGGGGGCGTGGTCGCCCCCTCGCCCCCGAGGTCGGGACCTGACCCGTCTCCCCCGAAGGCGACCAGGCGCACCCGGCGGCGCTCCCCGGCCTCGAAGCGGACCGAGGACCCGGCCGGGATGTCGAGGCGCATTCCCGCCGCCGGCGCCCGGGGGAAGGACAGCGCCCGGTTGACCTGGTCGAAGGGGAAGTGCGAGGACACCGCCACCGGGCGCACGCCCCGGTTGGTGACCTCGACCTCCAGCCGCCGCCGCTCGGGGGCCAGGTCGATCGACCCCTCCCCGGGGATCACCGCCCCGGGCCCGTGGGCGCCGGCGCCCGGGACGGGGTCGTCGACGGTGACCAGGGCCGACCCGGAGGGAAAGGCGCAGTCGACCTCCAGGTGGCGCACCAGGGACGCCACCCCGTCCATCACCTCGCCCGCCTGGAGGACCGAGCACCCCACCCGGCGGACCTCCTCGAGGGGAAGGCCGTCCCAGGCGGCCTCCAGCATCTCGTCGGTGATGAGGGCGATGGCCTCCGGTGCGCTGAGCGGTCGCCCACGGGCCCGACGCCGACGTGCCAGCTCGGCGGCGGCGAACACGAGCAGGCGGTCCTCCTCCTTGGGGGTCAGGTGCATCGCCGGCCATCTTGCCAGGCCCCCGGCCGCCCACACCCCTGCCGCCGGGCGGGGGGGGTGGGGACGCCGGGGGCCGGTGCCGGGGCGAGGCGTTGCCAGGCTTGCGTCGGGCAGTGCAGGATGGCCTGGTGACCGGGCTCGACCAGGTGGTCGACGCGTTCCTCAAGGCCGTTGCCAGCCATGGGCTGGACGAGGACCTGGCGGGCGAGGAACCGGCCCGGCTGGGCCGGATGCTGGCGGAGGTGCTGGCCGCCCGGCTGGCCTGGGATCGCCACGTCGGCCGGGTGGTGGGCGTCGACGAGGCCCGGCGGCGACTGCGGGCCGACAGCCGCCAAGCCGTTCTCCGGGCCCTGGCCGAGGGGGTCCTGATCGGCTGGCGGGAGGCCGGCCGGGTGGTGTTCCCCGAGTTCCAGTTCCGGTCCCGGGGTGGTACGTACCCGGCCCTGGGCCAGGTCCTCCCGGTGCTGCGCTCGGCCGGGATGCGCCCCAAGACCCTGGCCTCCTGGTGCAACAGCCCCCAGCCCGAGCTGGAGGGGCGGACCCCCATCTTCTGGCTCCGCCGGGACCGGGGCCAGGAGCCCCTGCTGCAGGCCGCCCGGCACAGCGCCGGGGCGCTGGCCCGGTGAGTCCCGCCGCGGGCAGGGCCGCCCGGCCCCCTGGCCTGGTGCTCCCCCCGGAGCAGGGCTTCTACCGGATCCACTGGGCCGACCGGGGGGCCTGGTGGTTCAGCTCCGACGGCTCCGGGCGCTTCGACCTGGAGCGGCCCCGGGGAACCTGCTACGTGGCCCAGGACGCCCTGGGCGCCTTCGCCGAGGTCGGGGCCCGCCTGACCTACCTCGACCCCGAGGAGCTGGCACGGCGCTCCCTGGCGTGCTTGCGCGTCCCCCGGCCCCTGTACGTGGCCGACGTCATCTCCCCTCTGGCGGCCGACGTGGGGGTGGGCGCCAGGTGCCGGACGGGGATGGACTATCCGAGG
>DASQQH010000185.1:0-2947 GCA_035643555.1 Acidimicrobiales bacterium
GTCCGCCCCGGCACGTACCGGAGGAGGTTCAGCTCCCTCACCGGCGCTCCGCCCGGGAGGGGTCCCCGGCGCCACTGTCCGGGGCGAGGACCCGGTCGGCCACCACCCGCCCGGCCTCGAGGACCACCAGGCGGTCCGCCAGCCCCGCAGGATCCTCCAGATCGTGGCTGACCACGATTGTGGCGATCTGGTGCTCGGCGCGCAGCCGCCGGAGCACGGCGGTCAGGGTGGCCGCCCCCTCCTGGTCCAGGCCGGCCAGGGGCTCGTCCAGGACCACCACCGCCGGCCGCCGGGCCAGGAGCCCCGCCAGGGCCACCCGGCGGAGCTGGCCACCCGACAGGCTGTCGGGCCGGCGGTCCAGGACCTCCGCCGGGTCGAGGCCCACCGCCTCCAGGGCCTCGCACACCCCGTCGTGGTCCAGGTCGGTCCCCCAGGCCACGTCCCGCCCGACCGTGGGCCGCACGACCTGCAGCCGGGCGTGCTGGAAGGCAATGCCCACCTCGCTGGGCCTCGCCTGGTCGGGGCCGCCCAGCACCCGGCCCTCGGTGGGGGCCACCAGCCCGGCCAGGATCCACGCCAGGGTGGACTTCCCCGACCCGTTGGGACCCACCACGAGCACCGCCTCCCCCGGGGCGACCGCCAGGTCGACCCCGGCGAGGGCCCGGTGCGCCCACGGGCTGCGGGGGGCGTACACGTGGCCGACGTCCTCCAGGGCGATGGCCGCCGCCGAGGCGTCCCCGCCCCGGGCGGGGCGGCTCCCGTTCCCGTCGCCACCCAGCGCCACCCGGGCCCCGAGGCCCACCTTCCCCGGGCGGGGCCCGCCCTCGCCGGGGCGCACGTCGCGCACCCGTCCGTGCTCGAGATGCACCACCTGGTCGGCCTGGCCGGCCTCGTCGGGGTGGTGGGTGACGAGCACGGTGGCGATCCCCTGGCGGCGAGCCAGGTCACCCAGCAAGGCCGTCAGCTCCCGGCGTCCGACGGGGTCCAGCATGGCGGTGGCCTCGTCGGCCACCAGCAGGCTGGGACGACGGGCCAGGGCGGCGGCGACGGCCAGCCGCTGCAGCTGGCCCCCCGAGAGGGTGGTGGTCTCCCGGTCCTCCAGCCCCCCGAGGCCCACCCGCTCGAGCAGCGGTCCCGGGTCCACCCCGGACCCGGGGGCCAGCCCCCAGGCCACGTCGTCGGCCACCCGCACCCCGATGACCTGGCTCTCGGGGCGCTGGGCGACGGTGGCGGTGCCCCCCACCCGGCCCAGCCCCGCGTCCCCCGGGCGCCGGAGGACGCCGCTGACCGGGTCCAGGCGCCCGGCGAGCAGCCGGGCCAGGGTCGACTTGCCCGACCCGTTGGGGCCCACCACGGCGACGAAGGAGCCCGGCGCCACGGTGAGGGACACCTGGGCCAAGGCGTCGATCGTGGCGCCGGGGTAGCGGTAGGAGACCCCGTCCAGGTGGACCGGCACCGGCTCGGGAGGTCCCCCGGCCTCCCCGGGGCCCGGCGCCGGCCCTCCGGGCCGGGGCTCGTGCCCGTCGCCCGGGACGGGGACCGCCTCGGCCAGGCGTCGCAGCACCGGCACGGCGAAGAGGTACGCGCACAGGGCCACCCAGGTGATGAAGGCCAGCACCACCACCGGGATCACCGCCCACCAGTGGGTGATCGACCATCCGACGAAGGTCCCCCCGGCGCTGATCAGGGCCGGGGGGGCGTGCAGCCACTGGAGGACCCGGGCCAGGCCCCGCCAGTCCAGCCTGATCTGGGCCAGGCTGAGCGCCCGCAGCCGGGGCAGGAGGGCCAGGGCCCCGACCGTGATGCCCGCCAGCGGGGCGCCGACGGCGGCCAGGGAGGTGAGGGTGATCCGCCCCGGCCCCCATCCCCGCCGCAGGCCGGCGCCGATGATCTGGACGGCCACCCCCGAGCAGATGACGGTGATCCCGGGGCCCATCACCCCCACGAGAAACGCCAGCAACGCCCCCGCCCCCGTTCCCAGCACCACCGCCCGCGGTCGCCGGCGCCAGGCGAGGGCGGCGAGGGGCACCACGGCGAGCGCCTGGAGGACCGTCCCGAGGTGGGGCATGAGCCACCCGGCGAGCTCGAGGACCAGGGCGACGTCGACGAGGATCGCTGCCTCGGCCAGCTCCACCGGTCGCAGGCGACCGGACAGATGGCTGGGGGAGGGCACCCCCCCAGCTTCCCAGGCCGGAGCCCCGCCGTGGGACGCCCCCCCGCCCCGTCGTCACGACCCAGGGCCCGCCCGGGGGCGGGTAGCATCGACGGCCCGGCCCGGATGGCGAAATCGGCAAACGCGGTAGCCTCAAAAGCTATTGCCCGCAAGGGCTTGCGGGTTCGAGTCCCGCTCCGGGCACGGCGGATGGCGCGTGGCCGATGTCACAAGATCGTCACGAGCCGATAGGTTGGATTTCGTGCGTTGTCGCCTCGCCGTGGCGGGCCTGAGTGGCCTCGCCCTTGTTGTCGTCCTCTTTCTCGTGCGTTGGTTGCTCTTGGCCCGCAATGAGGCGGCGGCCGCCCAGGATGAAACCCTGGGGCCACTGCCCGAGTCGAAGCACTGAGCCGGAGACGGGAGGAGCACGGCGTTGCTGGTTTTCACGTTCCCTGGGCAGGGTTCACAGCGGGAAGGTGCGGGGCGTCCGTGGGTGGACCACCCGTCCTGGGAGTTGGTGGCCGAGGTGTCCGAGGTCGCCGACCGGGATGTCGGTGCGCTGCTCCTCGACGCCGACGCCGACGAGCTGCGGGCCACCCGCAACTCCCAGCTGGTGACCTTCTGCCTGAGCCTGTTGGTCCTGGACGCCATCGAGCGCCTCGGCATCGCCCCGGCCGCCTGCGCCGGCCACAGCCTGGGTGAGTACAGCGCATTGGTGGCGAGCGGCGCGCTGGGGTTCGAGGACGGGGCTCGCCTCGTGGTCGAGCGCGGGGAGGCCATGCAGGCGGCCTCGGA
>DASQQH010000186.1:0-2330 GCA_035643555.1 Acidimicrobiales bacterium
TCTCCGGTCACGGCCCTCCCCGGCTTCCCCCACCGGGACGAGCTCATGGCCCGCTACGAGCGGGCCTCCGGGCGCAGCCTCGCCGATCTCGATTTCTACGTGGCGTTCGGGTACTGGAAGCTCGCCTGCATCCTCGAGGGCGTCTACGCCCGCTACCTGGGGGGCGCCGGCGGCGGCGACCGCACCGACTACAACGACTACGCCGACAAGGTCGTCCAGCTGGCGGACCTGGCCAGCCAGGTCGCCGCCCGCCTCTGAGAGCCTGTCCGGCGCCACCCTCCTGGCTGCTGTTCCTCCCCGGCCCCCGCACCAACGGGTCGTGGGTGCGTTGGTGCCGGTGGGCCGGGTGGTCTCCAGTGAACCCCGCCGGCCTTGTGCCCCGGTGAACGGGAGGCGACGGCCCCGGAACGGCCGGGCGAACACCTCCCCAGTCGTCGTGCCCGGGCCTCAGGTCTGGGCGGGCTCCAGCACCTCCTCGGCCTCCCGGTGCACCACGGGGGCCTTGCCGGACAGCTCCTCCAAGCTCCGCCCGGTGGGCTCGGGGAGGAGCAGGGTCAAAGCCATGCCCACCAGGGCGAAGACGGCCGTCACGGTCAGGGTCCCCGACAGGCCCAGCTGCGCCTTGAGGATGGGGAACACGAAGACGCCGATGAACGCCCCGACCTTGGCGAACCCGGCCGAGAGGCCGTGGCCGGTGGTCCGGGCGCTCACCGGATAGACCTCGCCCGAGAGCACGAAGGTGGTCGTGTTGGGCCCGAACTCGGCGAAGAAGTAGCTGATGCCGAACACGATGAGGAACGGCACCAGCACGGTCGACAGCCCCGGCACCAGCCCGATCAGCAGGAAGGCCAGCCCCATGCCGGCGAAGCCCAGCAGCTGCAGCCGCCGGTGCCCGATGCGGTCCATGGTGAAGCAGGCCAGGTAGTACCCGGGCACCGCAGCCAGGAGGAACACGATGAGGTTGATGGCCAGCGTCTGGGTGAGGGCGTGGTGGCCACCACCCAGGAAGCCCTGGATCACGAGGGGGGCCGACACGGAGTTGCCGTAGTAGGCGTAGTCGAAGGCGAACCAGGTCCCGGCCGTGCCCACCAGGTACAGGAGGTAGCGGGGCGTGCGGAGGAACTGGCGGAGGCCGAGACGCGGCGACGCCTCGCTGGCGCCGTCCACCGACACGACCCCCTCGGAGTAGGCCGCCATGCTGGCGGCCGCCTCTTGCCCGCGCCCCTGGACCTGGGAGGCGTAGCGCGGGGACTCGGGCATCCGGCGGCGCAGGAGCACCACGGCGGCCGCCGGCACCGCCCCGAGGCCCAGCATGACCCGCCAGGCCACGTCCCCGCCCATCCCGCTGGCCAGGAGGATCAGCCCCACCATGGGTCCGACGATCATCCCCAGGGCCTGCATGGAGAACACCAGGCCCACGAGCTTGCCCCGATCCCGGGCGTTGGCGTACTCGCTCATCAGCACCGCGCTCACCGGGTAGTCGCCCCCGATGCCCAGGCCCAGCACGAACCGGAACACGAGGAGCCAGATGAGGTCGGGCGCCAGAGCCGACGCCAGGGCCCCGACGACCATGATCGCCGCCTCCAGGCCGTAGATCCGCTTGCGTCCCAGGACGTCGGCCGCCCGGCCGAAGACGAAGGCGCCCACAAAGGCCGAGATCAGGGTGATCGAGTTGATGAGCCCCGCCTGGGCGGTCGTCAGGTGCCACTCGTTCTTGATGATGATGGTGGCGGTGCCGATGATGAACAGGTCGTAGGCATCGGTGAAGAACCCCATGCCCGAGGTGACCATCGCCCGCAGGTGGAACTTGGCGAGGGGGGCGTCGTTGAGGGCGTCGCTGAGGGAGGTCCGGCCGGCATCAGCCACGATGTGGGCGCTCCTTGCTCGACGAGGGGCCCTGGACGCCGGGACCGTGGCGGCCCGACGGGGCCGGGGAGGCGGCTGTCGGATGAACAGGCCGTAGGGAACGTGTCATCTCCTGTTATGGTGACGGCGGCCGGTGGCTGGGCCGTAACCAGGCGGTGAACGGAAGGTGACGCGGGGCCTAACGCTCGCTGTCGGGGGCCCTCGCCGAGGGCCGCCCGTCGAGGTCCCACCCGGCCGCTACAGTCGCCCCATGCGCGTGGACGGCGGACTGGGGTTCGGCACCGGTTTCGACCTGGCGGGTGCCGGACGGGCGGCGGCCGAGGCCGAGGCCGTCGGCTACGACGGGGTGTGGTCCCCCGAGACCGGCCACGACCCGTTCCTGCCGCTGGCCCTGGCGGCGGAGCACACCTCCACCCTCGAGCTCGGCACCGGCATCGCGGTGGCCTTCGCCCGCAACCCGATGA
>DASQQH010000187.1:0-3691 GCA_035643555.1 Acidimicrobiales bacterium
GCTGATCGTCGTGTCCAGCGACGGGGCGAGGTAGTCCAGCATCAGCATCATGCAGTCCTCGGTGCTCACCTGCCCCTCGTCCCTTGCTTGCAGGACGTTGGCACCCAGGCTGTCGGGTGCCACGTTCCCGGTGCGGACGAGGTCGGCACCGAAGGCCGCCATCTCCCCACACCGGGGCAGGGCGTCCCGGACGCGCTCGTTGAGCGGTCCGAACGAGTCGAAGTTGGCCCCGGCCCACTCGAGGAGGTGCTCCCGACCCTCCTCCGGCCAGCCGATGAAGTCCGGGACCACCGAGAGCGGCAGGGCGCGGGCCAGGTCGGCGACCGCGTCGAACGAGCCTCGCCGGACCAGGTCGGCGACAAGGGCCTCGGCCTTCTCCGTGACGACCTCGCGCATCGGGCGCAGGGCGCGGGGCGTCAACCGATGGGCGACAACCCGGCGCAGTCTGGCATGCCGGTCGCCGTCGCTGGCCAGCGTGCACCCCAGGATGGCGTCGTTGGCGGGCTCGTTGAGGGCGATCCCACCCGCCGAGCGGAAGGTGTCCGGGTCGGCGAGCACGCGACGCACATCGGCGTACCGGGAGATGGCGTAGGCGCCGTGCCGCTCCAGCCAGACGGCGGGACCCAGCTCGCGCAGCGCCCGATAGTGCTCGTAGGGTTCCAGCAACGCCTCGTCGCAGTAGATGTCCGCGCCGTAGCTCGGGGCGACGACACTCGGGCTCATCCTGCCTCCCTGGGGTGCACGGAGCGGCAACGACTCGGAGCCACTCGATTCGGACAGGTGTCCACCAGACGGCGCAGCTCACGATGCAGAGGCGCTCCCCGGGGTGTCAAGCCCGGCGCCGGCCCGACGGCACCGACGGCCTCGCCGCGCTCAGCCGCTGGGCGGCGGCACCAGGACCGAGGCGGTGGTTCGAACGGACCGGGTGCCCGCCGCCTGGCGCAGCAGCAGCAGCAGCCTCGACGCCGGGTTGGGCGACATCGACAGGGATCGCCTGCGATCGGCTCCACCCCGACCCTCGACCGGTGGTCCTGGATGACGGCGACGACGTCAAGGTTCCGGATCGAGCCCGGGAGCGACGAACCCCGACGCCGCCCGCGGGGACCGGCTATCGACGCAGTGTCTGGGAGGGAGCCTCTCCGAACCGGGCACGGTAGGCGGCGGCGAACCGACCGCCGTGGGCGAACCCGTGCCGGAGGGCGATCTCGGTCACGCCGCTCGCCCCGGTCGGCTCGGCACAGACCAGGTCCTCGTGTGCCCTGTCCAGCCGGAGCCGCCGGAGATAGGCCATGGGAGAGGCGTCGAACTGGCGGCGGAACGCGGCGTACAGGGAGCGCTCGCTGACCCCGGCGAAGGCCGCAAGGTCCGCTGCGGTGACGGCGGTGTCGCTGGCCGACTCCATGAACTCCACGACCCGTCCCACGACCCGCGAGGCCGACACGGGCTGCGGGGCGAAGATGGCGTCGGTGTAGTTGTGACGGTGAGCCAACAGCAGCGCGGAGATCATGCTGTGCTCGACCTCGCCCGCCAGCACCGGGGGCGGGCCCGCCCGACCGCAGGCGGCGGCGGCCCGGCGCAGGGTCGCCACCGCGCTGGCGACACCGCGGCCGTCGCTATCCAGGTCGAGTCCGGGCTCGAAGCGCAGCGGTTGCCGCAGGGGCCGGGCCAGCAGTCGCCGGAGGAAGGCCTCGACGCGAGCCTTGGGGATCGTCACCATCAACTGCCGTGCACCGGGTGACCACCGCATGGCCACGGGTCGCTCGTAGGCGAGGACCGCCCCCCGAGCGGCCCCCACCACGGTGGTGTCGGCGCCGGGCCGGGTGAACGTCGCCGTTCCGCCGTCGATGATGCTCACCGTCACCCAGGGGATGGGCGGCGCGCAGGCGATCTCCACCGGGGCGCCGTAGGTGGAGGACATCAGCCCGAACCCGGCCATGGACAGGTAGCTGACCCCGGCCCGGAACCCTCTGGCCCGGTCCAGCACCGCCATCCTGTGGCTGCACTGCAACAGCTCCTCGGTGCGGACCTTGGCCTCGTCCGGGTCCGGGGTCGAGAACGCCGCCACGCCACCGCGCGCGGGATCGGCCTCGTCCTGCACCCCACTCGCCGCCGCGGTCACCATGCTCGCCTCCCCACAGCGAACCACCGGGTAGGCCGCCAGGGTAGCTGCCCGGGCCAGGGCGGTCGAGCATGGCCCTGATCGGTGCCACGATTGGGGCTCTGGGGCGCCTTGGGTGTGCAGGCGCCCCGCCGGCTCCCCGCTCCCGGCCCGTCCCCCTCCTCCGGCCCGCCCGGATCCCGGGTACGGCCAGACCGGTCACCAGCGGCTCGGGGCCCTGTTCTCCACGTCCTCACCACGAGCAACCCACGTGGTCGGGTTCGCCGGTTCCGGTCGCCCCGGTCCCTCGGCCAGGGAAGCCTCCCCACTGCGGGAATCGGCCGATGGCGGCAGGAACCGGCTTGTCAGCGCACCGGCGCGGGCCTACCGTCAGCCACGGTGCCGCCGCGCACCGGTGGGCCCGCCGTCGCGCACCCCTGGACCAGGAGGAGCCATGACCACGACCGGGGAACAGTCCGCCCTCGCCCGCCGCCTCGAGATCGGCAGCGGCGCCATCAGCTACTTCCGAGCGGGATCGGGCCGCCCGGTGCTGTTCCTGCACGGCGGCGGCGGGGCGGGTGAATGGAACCCGTACCACCAGGCCCTGAGCGGACAGGTGGACCTCATCGCCCCTGACCACCCGGGCTTCGGGCTGTCGGACGACCTCCCGGAACTGCGGGACGTGGACGACCTCGTCTACCACTACCTCGACGTGCTGGACGCCTTCGGCCTGGCCCAGGTCGACCTCGTCGGCGCCTCGTTCGGCGGGTGGATCGCGGCCGAGTTGGCCGTGCACTCCCCCGAGCGCTTCCGCCGGCTGGTCCTGCTGGCGCCGGTCGGCCTGCGGATCCCCGAGCATCCGGTGTCCGACCTGTTCCTCATGACCCCCCCACAGCTGCTCCGGTCGCTCTTCCACGACCCCGACCTCGTCGAGTCCCTGAGCGCCGCCGAGCCCGCCACCGAGGACATCCTGCGGTCCTACCGGGACCTCGGCGCGATGGCCCGGTTCGGCTGGGTCCCGTTCCTCAACAACCCCAAACTGGAGGGCCGGCTCCGGCGGATCTCATCGCCCACCCGGGTGGTCGCCGCCGAGCACGACCGGATCGTGCCCCGAGCCCACTGCGAGCGCTACGCCGCCGCCATCCCCGATGCCGAGCTGGTCGTCGTCGAGAACTGCGGGCACGTGCTCTACGGCGAACGCCCGGAGGCCGTCGCCGCCACCGTCACCGACTTCCTGGCCGCGTAGAGGAGGCGTCATGAAGTTCAACTTCTTCCACCTCATGCCCTACCCCCACCTTCCCGACGACTTCGACGACGTGGAGACGTACCCCTCGCCGTCGTTGACGTTCTCCAACGGGCACTTCGACCCGGCCAAGGGGGTCGCGCTCTACCACCGCTACCTCGACGAGCTCGAGTACGCCGACCAGTGCGGCTACGACGGCATCGTCGTCAACGAACACCACCAGTCGGCCTACGGCATGATGCCCTCCCCGAACCTCATGGCCGCGGCACTGGCCCGGCGCACCTCCCGGTCGACGATCATGGTGCAGGGCAACGCCATCCCGATCCGGGGCAACCCGCTGCGGGTGGCCG
>DASQQH010000188.1:0-2923 GCA_035643555.1 Acidimicrobiales bacterium
ACACGTCCGGGGCGCGGGCGGGACAGTCGCCGACGCCCCGGGGGGGTCGGCCGGACCGTGTCCGAGACCCGGCCCTGCCACTCCCGGGTGCTCGACGCTCAGGGGCGGCGATCACCGCCGACCGCTGGGCGGGGGACGTCCTCGCGGGCAGGTCCGGGGCGGACCCGGCGCAGCAGACGGTCGCCCAGGTCGTTAGCATCGGGGACACCGATTTCGCCATGTCCCTCGGTGCCATGAGCGGGGGCCGGTTCTGACGGGGTCCACCTACCGCGGCCGGGACGACGATCATCCGTACGCCGGCTTCCACGCCACGGCCACCGGTGGGCTCCCTCAGCACCAGGTAGGGCTAGGACGTCACCACTATCCAGTTGACCTTCGGCGGAGCTCAGATGCAGTTCATCGTGCGCAAGGACAACACTTCCACCGCCACGGTCCCCACCGGGAACCGGACCGGCAGGAACGGCGTGCCCACGCCCCTTGCCACGGTGCCCTCGGGCCCCGGGGTCCTCATGGACCGGCCCGCGCTGCGGGCGTCGGTCGGTCCCAGGTTCGTCACACCGCCCATCCGACTGGGGAACTAGATGGTGGCCATCTCCCTCCTTGTCAGACCCCTCACCGTGTCCACCTGGATCACGGCCGGGATCATCGTGGTCGTGGGCGTCGTCCTCGGCCAGGCCCTGCGGCGCCTCATCAAGGCCCAGCGCCACCTCGAGGCGACCTTCGCCCACCGCCTCGGCCGAGGCGTGGCCACCTCCTGCATCGTCCTCGGCGTCATCGTGGCGGCCTGGATGGCGGGCGTGCGCTTGGGGCCCCTCCTCGGCGCCATCGGGATCTCGGGGTTCATGGTCGTCTACGCGGCGCTGCCGGTGCTCCAGAACAACATCGCCTCCCTGTCGCTCCAGCTGCGCCGGCCCTTCGACCGAGGGGACTACGTCTCCGTCGTGGCCTCGTCGGGAGCCAGCTACGAGGGTACGGTCGAGGCCCTGTCGTTCTCCGCCATGTCGCTTCGGGCGCCGTCGGGCGATCTGGTTCTGGTGCCCGCCGCCCAGGTGATCTCCCAACCGGTGGTCAACCACTCCGACCTCGGGAGGCGCCGCTCGACGGTCGTCACCACCATCAGCCCCGACCAGGCGGACCTCGTCAACGCCCTGCCCCTCGTGGCCGGCAACTGCGACGACGTCCTTGCGTCGCCGCCGCCCCAGGCGTGGTTGACCCTGGAGGACACTCCCAAGGTCACCCTGTCCTTCTGGCACTCCCCGAAGACCGACCCCACCACCGAGGTGGGGATCGCCGTCCTCCAGGCCAAGAACGGGAACGCCCAGACCGGTTGACCGGAGGGCCGCCGGGAGGTTCGCGGGACCGTCCAGGCCAGGCCCCTCGACGTACGGAAGACCGGGACAAGGGTCTCGGCTGGGAGCGATCGACCGCGCCACTCGACCACGGCCCGGGCCGGGGCAACGACCGCCACCTGACCTGGGAGCCGCGGGCGCACGCGGCGGTGATCGGACCGACTGCTGGCCAGGCCCGGGTGGCCAGGTGCGACTCAGGTGAGGCTCCCCGGCGCTTGCTCCCCTGGGGTGGCCCGCGGCTAGCCTCGGCCCGGTCACGGACCGTCCACCGAGGAGGTTGGACCATGGGCAGGCTGCGATTCGGCGCGTTCCTCGCCCCGTTCCACCCCGCCGGTGAGAACCCGACCCTCGCCCTGCAGCGGGACCTCGCCCTGGCGGAGCACCTGGACGACCTGGGCTACGACGAGCTGTGGATCGGCGAGCACCACTCGGCCGGCAGCGAGATCATCGCCTCCCCCGAGATCGTCATGGCCGCCGCCGCGGAGCGCACCAAGCGGATCAGGCTCGGCACCGGGGTGACCTCGCTCAGCTACCACAACCCCCTGTGGGTGGCCGACCGCATGGTCCTGCTCGACCACCTCACCAGGGGGCGCACGATGCTGGGCGTCGGGCCCGGTTCCCTGCCCACCGACTCGGCCATGATCGGGCTGTCCCCCACCGACACCCGTGAGCTGCTGGACGAGAACCTGGACATCGTCCTGCGGCTCCTCGCCGGCGAGAGCGTCACCGCCTCGACCAGGACCCACAACCTCATCGACGCCCGCCTCCAGCTCCGCCCCTACAGCGAGCCCTGCTTCGACATCGCGGTGGCGGCCGTGGCCTCCCCCACCGGGCCGCGCCTGGCCGGACGCCACGGCCTGGGGCTGCTCTCGATCGGTGCCACCCTGACCAAGGAGGGGTTCGACGCCCTGGCCCACCACTGGAACGTGGTGGAGGAACGGGCGGCGCACTACGGCCGGCCCGTGCCCGATCGGTCCGGATGGCGCCTGGTGGGGCTGATGCACGTCGCCGAGACCCGGGAGCAGGCCTACCGGGAGGTCGAGCACGGGATCGAGCAGTGGTTCCGGTACTTCCAGAACGTCGCCGCCTTCCCCCAGATGCTGGTGGAGGGGGGCGACCTCAAGGAGATGATCGACTTCGTCAACGAGGCGGGCATCGGCGCCGTGGGCACCCCGGAGGACGCCCGGGCCCAGGTGCAGCGCCTCGTCGACCAGTCCGGGGGGTTCGGGGCCATGCTGCTGTTGAGCCACGAGTGGGCCAACCCCCAGGCGACCCGGCGCTCCTACGAGCTGATCGCCCAGCACGTCATGCCCCACTTCCAGGGCCCCGGCCGCACCCACGCCGAGGCCACCCTGGAGGCCAAACAGCGGGCCAGCGACCGGCGCGCCGGCCACGCCGACGCCCAGAACCAGGCCGTGGCCCACATGGCCGAGAAGTACGCCCGGGAGGTCTCCGGGGGCGGCTGACCACCACCGGCTGCCCCCGGGCCCCCGGGGCCCCGGGGGCCCCACCTGACGCCGGGTCGCCGCGGTCGACAGCGGGATCGAGGCCTGCCGGGCGGCGACCACGCCCCC
>DASQQH010000189.1:0-3878 GCA_035643555.1 Acidimicrobiales bacterium
GCTGCGGCGTGGCGCCCTGTCCCTGGCCGACACCGTGGCGCAGTCGATCACGGTCATGGCGCCTGCGATGTCGGGTGGGTTCATCACCTACCTGGCGGCGACCAAGGCCGGCGGCGCCACCTCCCTGTCGTTCGTGTTCGCCACGGTCGCCTGCCTGTTCATCGGCGGGGTGGTCGCCCAGTTCACCCTGGGGCTCCGCAGCGCCGGTTCCCTCTACACCTACACCACCCACGGCCTCGGCGCGTTCTGGGGCTACCTCACGGGGTGGGCGTACGCCGCGGGGTTCTGGGTGGCCGGCCCGGCGGTCCTGGCCGGCTCGGGCGTGTTCGTCAGCATGGCGATGCGCGACTTCGGCGCCCCGGGCATCTTCTGCCAGTGGTGGCTGTGGTTCGGCCTGGGGCTGGTCGCCTGGTTCTCCCTGTCCTTCTTCGGGGTGCAGCTGTCGACCCGCAGCTCGCTGGCGTTCGTGTCGTTCGCCATCGCCGTGCTGGTGGCGATCGCCTTGATCATCGTGGTCAAGGGTGGGGCCCAGGGGAACACCGTCCAGGCGTTCAACCCCGCCGGCGCCGGGGTGAGCTGGCCCGCGGTGATCGCCGGCATGGCCTTCGGGCTCCTGTCGTTCACGGGCTTCGAGACGGCGGCGAACCTGGGGGAGGAGACCCGCCATCCCCGTCGGAACATCCCCCTGGCGATCTTCGGGGCGGTGGCGATCGGCGGGGCGTTCTACGTCCTGGTCACCTACGCCACGGCGATCGGCTACGGCGTGCACGCGGCCACCACCCAGTGGCCCAAGAGCACCTCGGGCCTGGCGCCGGTGGCGACCAAGTACGCGGGCGGCCTGAGCGACCTGTTCCTGATCGTGGTGGCGGTCGACGCCTTCTTCTGCGGCCTGGGGATCAGCAACGTCGTCACCCGGATGCTCTTCAGCATGGCTCGGGACGGCGTGGCCCCGAAGGTGCTGGCGAAGACCCACCGGACGTACCGGTCGCCCTACGTGGCGTTGGTCACCTACCTCGTCGGGTGTGTCGCCATCGCCGTCTTCGTCATCGGGATCACCACCCCGGGGACCAGGGACGCCGTGGCCGGTGGCGGTGGGCACCTGGCGGCGGGGCTGTACCTGTTCAGCGAGGGCCTGACGGTGGTGACCCCGCCGATCATGATCGGCTACCTGTTGTTGTCGATCGCCGGGATCGCCTACGGCCTGCGCCTGGGGAAGACCGGCTTCGTCATCACCGCCGCGGTGAGCACGGTGATCTCGGGGATGGCCGTCGGTGGGTCGCTCTACTACTCCTTCGTCCCCAGCTCGCCGGGCGCCGCCATCCCCATGCCCTATGTGGTCATCCCCTGGCTGGTGCTGGGCTGGCTGTGCCTGGCGTGCGCCACCGCCGCCTGGCTGCGCAAGGCCCGCCCGGGGACGTGGTCGCGCATCGGGACGATCTTTGAGTGACCGCGGCGGCGCCGTGGACCGCGAGCCGGGGAGGTGGCCCGGGCCTGCCCCGACGGGCCGACGCCGTCGTGGTGGGTGGTGGGGTGGTGGGCCTGGCGGTGGCCTTCAACCTCGCCCGCCTGGGCCTGGCCGAGGTGGTGGTGATCGAGCGGGATCGCGTCGGCTCGGGTGGGTCGGGACGCTCGGGCGGGCTGGTGCGGCTGCACTACACGACCCTGGAGGAGGCCCGCCTGGCCCTGGCCGCCCTGCCCTGGTTCGAGGAGTGGGGCGAGCGGGTCGGGGGGTACGGCGGCTTCGTCCGCACCGGGTTCCTCCAGCTGGTCTCCCCCCGGGACCAGGGGGTGCTGGCGGAGAACACCGCCGCCCTCAGGGGGGCGGGCGTGGCGACCTGGCTGGTGGGCCCGGAGGAGATCAGGGAGCTGGAGCCGGGCCTCCGGGTGGGCCCCGAGGAGGTGGGGGCCTATGAGCCCAGGAGCGGCTACGCCGACCCCGCAGCGACGGTGACCGGGTTGGCGACCGCTGCCAGGGCACGGGGCGCCAGGGTGGTGGAGGGCGTCGCCGTGGACGGCCTGGTGTGGCACCGGGACCGGGTCCAGGGGGTGGCGACCAGCGGAGGGCAGGTGGCCGCCCCCGTCGTGGTGGTGGCCAACGGGGCCTGGGCGGCGAGGCTGCTCGCACCGCTCGGGGTGGAGGTCGGGCTGACCCCGGTGCGGGCGCAGGTGGCCTACCTCGCCCGCCCGGCCGCCCTCGGCCGCAGTGTGGGGGGGCACCCGGCCGTGATCGATCGGGCCAACGGCTGCTACCTGCGACCCGATGGACGGGACAGGACCCTGGTCGGGCTGAGCGCGTTCCACGAGGTGCTGGCCGACGTCGAGGGATGGGACCGGGGCCTGGACAAGGCGTTCACGGCGACGGTGGTCCGACAGGTCGCCAGACGGGTCCCCGGCGCGGACCGGAGCCCGGTCCTGGGCGGCCACTCGGGACCCCTCGACGTCACCCGGGACGGGCGCATGGTGCTCGGGGCGGTCCCGGGGGTGGGGGGGCTGTACCTGGCCGTGGGCATGAGCGGGGGCGGGTTCAAGCAGGCGCCGGCCATCGGCGCCTGTCTGGCCGAGCTGATCCTCGGGGGCAGGTCCGAGACCGCGCCCATCGACGCCTTCGGGGTGGCCCGCTTCTCGGAGGCGCCCCCGCCGCCCGCCAGGGACTACTCCCTCCCCCGGGAGGCGGTGGGGGACGAGGCACGGGCCAGGTTGGGGCCCCGGGGGCTCATCCACTAGCTGGGCGGGGCGGCTCTCGGAGCTGGCCGCCCCGCCGGGTGTCCGCCGCCTGGCGGGGATGGCGTGGCCGGCCCGCCGGCGGCCCGTGGCCGAGCCCGGTCAGGGGGTGGCGAGGTCCTGGGCCCACTCCCGCAGGACGCCGGCCCGGATCTTGGTGCCGTTGGTGCCGACCGTGGTCGGCATGTCCTCGATGAGGTGCACCGCGGCGGGCACCTTGAACCCGGCCAGGGTGTCGGCGCACCAGGCCCGCAGCTCGTCGGGGTCGGGCGAGGCGCCCGGGCGGGGCACCACGAAGGCCACGGCGGCCTCCCCGCCGTCGGGGCCGCGGATCCCCACGACCTTGGTGGATCGCACGGCCTCGTGGGCGGCGAGACGGTGCTCGATCTCCGCCGGGTCCACCAGGAAGCCGCGCAGGCGCAGGACGTCGCCCATCCGGCAGTAGAAGGTGATGGCGCCCTCCTGGTCGACCTCGGCCAGGTCCCCGGTGGCGAACCAGCCCTCGGCGGAGACGGCGGCGGCGAGGGCCTCGTGATCGCCGAGGTAGGCGTCCACCACGCTCGGCCCGGCGAGCTCGAGCTCGCCGCGGGCGGAGGGACCGAGCACCTGGCGGGAGACCGGGTCGACCACCCGGGCCTCCATGCCGGGTGACACCAGCCGGCCCCCCGCCCGCCACCGGTGGGGGGCGGGCTCCTCGGGCGGCCACATGGCCGCCAGGGCGAAGACCTCCGAGGAGCCGTAGACGCCGGTGGCGACGGCGCCGAACTCCGTCTCCGCCCAGGCGGCGAGCTCCTCGGCCCTGCCGGCGAAGTCGGCGATGCCCAGCCACCGCCAGGCGGGCAGCTCGCGGCGCCGGCGCCCCCAGGCGTCGGCCAGCCGGGCCACCAGGTCGTCGCCGCCGACCAGGTGGGTGGCACCGTGGCGCGCCATGTCGGCGAGCACCTGGTCCTCGTCGAAGACCGGCTCGAGCAGGCACACGCCCCGCCCGGCGATGGCCGCCATCGCCGTGGAGAACCCGAAGACCCCGGACAGGGGGAGGGCGCACACCACCTGGTCGCCGGGTCCCAGCCCCATCGCTGCGGCGTCCGCCCTGGCGTGGGCCACCACCGCTTCCTCGCGGTGGGCGGCGAGCTTGGGGCGGCCGCTGGTCCCCGAGG
>DASQQH010000190.1:0-2168 GCA_035643555.1 Acidimicrobiales bacterium
CGGGGCTCGGGAGAAGGTGTTGACCCTGCCCCCGCACAGGTGGCGGCAGGAGTGGCAGGAGAGCGTGTAGAGCCAGATGAGCACCGCGTTGGCCAGCAGGATCAGGCTCCCCAGGCTCATGCCGGGGCCGTTGGGGAACCGGAAGGCGGTGATGGCGTCCCAGGACAGGATGAGGGCGAAGATGACCCCGAAGTACCAGGAGTAGCGGTGGATGTTCTGGAAGATCAGGGGGAAGCGGGTCTCGCCCGTGTAGCGGGGCTTGGCGTCGGCCACCCCACAGGCCGGCGGTGACCACCAGAACGACCGGTAGTAGGACTTGCGGTAGTAGTAGCAGGTGAGGCGGAAGCTGAGCGGGAAGATCAGGACCGCCAGGGCGGGGTAGGTCCACCACGAGGGGATGATCGGCCCGTACACGTACTTGCAGGTCGAGACCAGACACGGCGAGTAGAAGGGCGACAGGAGGGGATCGGCGTAGTAGTTGCCGTTGCGCAACGCCGCCCACAGGCCGTAGGCGACGAAGGCGGTGAGCGCCAGCACCGTGAGCACCGGCTCCACCCACCACCGGTCCCGGCGCAGGGTGGGGGTCGTCGGGCCTCCCCTGACCCCCTCGATCGTGACCGGCGTGGCCGTCCCCCGGTCCAGGGTGCTCACACACTCCTCCTTCGCGCTCGTCCAGTCCTGCTGGCCGCTTACGGCCGCGACAAATACATGCCCTCCAGTGGTCGGGGCATCACTCGCATGGTCTCACCTCGAACCCCTCCAGCGGTAGTTGGCCCCCGGCCCGGGCGCCCATGGGAGGACCGACGGCGCGTTCGCGCACTACCGTGGAACCCGATGAGCCCTCTGCCTGCGACCCTCGGCCAGCTCCGCGCCTCGGGGTGGGCCTCCCGGACGGTCAAGGAGGAGGTGCGGCACAACGCCGCCGACCGGATCGCGACAGGCAGACCGCTGGTGGAGGGCGTCCTGGGCTTCGACGACACCGTGCTGCCGGCCCTGGAGAACGCCCTGCTGGCGGGCCACGACCTGGTCTTCCTCGGCGAGCGCGGACAGGCCAAGACCCGCATGATCCGGTCGCTCACCGGGCTGCTCGACGAGTGGCTCCCCGTGGTCGCCGGGTCCGAGATCAACGACGACCCCTACCACCCGGTCTCCCGCTACGCCCGTGACCTGGTGGCCGAGCAGGGCGACGAGACCCCCCTCGAGTGGGTCCATCGCGACGACCGCTTCGGCGAGAAGCTCGCCACCCCCGACACCTCCGTGGCCGACCTCATCGGCGAGGTGGACCCGATCAAGGTGGCCGAAGGGCGGTATTTGGCGGACGAGCTGACCCTCCACTACGGCCTCGTGCCCCGGACCAACCGGGGGATCTTCTCCATCAACGAGCTGCCCGACCTGGCGGAGCGCATCCAGGTCGGCCTGCTCAACATCATGGAGGAGCGAGATGTCCAGATCCGGGGCTACAAGATCCGCCTCCCCCTGGACGTCATGCTGGTGGCGTCCGCCAACCCGGAGGACTACACGAACCGGGGGCGGATCATCACCCCCCTGAAGGACCGGTTCGGGGCCCAGATCCGCACCCACTACCCGACGGATCCCGAGATCGAGCTGGCGGTGGTGGCCCAGGAGGCCCGGGCGTTCGAGAGCGACGGCGTCCGGGTGCAGGTCCCGGCGTTCATGTCCGAGGTGGTGGCGACCCTCACCCAGCTGGCGCGCTCCAGCCCCGCCATCAACCAGCGCTCCGGGGTGTCGGTCCGCCTGACGATCGCCAACCACGAGACCCTGGTGGCCAACGCCGCCCGGCGGGCCCTGCGTACGGGGGAGACCGACGTGGTCCCCCGGGTGAGCGACCTCGAGGCCCTGGCCTCCTCCACGGCGGGCAAGGTCGAGATCGAGACCCTGGAGGAGGGCAAGGACGACCAGGTGGTGGAGCGGCTGATCCGCCAGGCCGTGCTGACCGTGTTCAAGCAGCACTGCTCGCTCGAGCAGCTGCGTCGGGCCGTGGAGGCCTTCGACGAGGAGACGGTGGTCCACACCGGCGACGACGTGGGCTCGGCGGCCTACCTGGAGACCCTGGGCCGCCTGCCGGCGCTGCGTGACCCGGTCATGGTCCTCGCGGGCAGCGAGACCCCCGCCGCGGTGGCCAGCGCCACCGAGTTCGTGCTGGAGGG
>DASQQH010000191.1:0-3150 GCA_035643555.1 Acidimicrobiales bacterium
GGTGCATCGCGTCGCCCGCCTGGCCGCCAGGCAGCCTGGGGTGCACCACGCCGGCGGTCACCGGTGGTCGCCCGATGGTCGCCCTCACCGGCGCGGGGTCGCGCAGCGGGGCGGACCCCCAGGACGTCGCGGGCCGGGGCCCCACCAGCGCGGCGGTTCCCAGGGCGACCACGGTCGCCGAGCACAGCCCGACGACCCGCCAGGGCGCGATCCGACCCACCTGGAGCGCCCTGCGTAGCCATCCGAGCCGGCGCCGCCACCGGGCGGAGGTCTCCCCCGTCCGCCACGCCCCCATGCCGAGCCGCTCAGGACCCTCCCCGCGGACCGGATCCCGGCCGGAAACCGCCGGTTGCAACCCCATGGAATCCCCCCAGTGCATGTTTCCCAGGCAAACCACCTGGAGCCCCACCACGAACGGTAGCGAGCCCAGCCGGGTGCGTGCAACCCCTCGCCGGCAGCGCTGGTGCCGACGCTCCGAGTGACCCGGCGCGCCACCACGGGCCGGCGATGGGGCACCCGGTCACCCGGCGGGCCGCCGCGCTCGGGGACGCCGGCGCCCGTCGGGGGCCGGGATCCACCTGTCGACCGCCCGGGTCGCCGTTGGCTACCGTCAGGACATGGGCGCCGATGCTCCGGCCGGCTCCGGCCCCGGACGACGGCCAGGTCACCCCGGGGTGGGGCCGCTCGCCTCGATCCCGGCTCGGCGCCCCGTCGTCCGGGGCCCATCGGGGGAGCTGGCGCCCGCCGCCCGCCATCCGATGGAACCCGTGCCCCCGACCGATTCCCACAGGGCAGGTGCACCATGGCAACCCCCGACCTCGTCCGCCCCCGGATGCGCGTCCATGAGCTTCCGGCCACCCCGGAGACCTGCTTCTGGGGCTACTTCGACAACTCCCTCCCCCCGGTCCTGACCGTGCGGTCGGGGGACCTCATCCAGGTCGAGACCATCACCCACCAGGCGGGGGACGCCCCGGATCTGCTCATGGACGACGGGGTGCGCGCCGTCTACGACGCGATCCCTCCCGGTGACCGCGGCCCGGGGGTCCACATCATGACCGGGCCGGTGCAGGTGGAGGAGGCCGAGCCCGGCGACGTCCTGGAGGTGCGGCTCCTCACCATGGCCCCCCGCCTTTCCTACGGCACCAACGTGGCCGCCTGGTGGGGCTACCTCTACGACGAGTTCAACAAGGACCGGATCACCGTGTACCGGTTGGACGTGGACCACTGCCTGGCCCGCGCCGAGTTCGCCTTCGACTGCCCACTGCCCCGCTACGAGCCACCGGGGGTCGTCATCCCCCCGGAGGACGTCGACCGCCAGGCCGTGCTCCGGGACGTGGTCGTTCCCCTCCGACCCCACTTCGGGGTCCTCGGTGTGGCGCCGGGCACGGCGGGGAGGGTGAACAGCATCCCTCCCGGGGAGTTCGGGGGCAACGTCGACAACTGGCGGATCGGCCCCGGGGCCACCATGTACTACCCGGTGCTCGCCGAGGGCGCCCTGGTCTACTTCGGCGACCCCCACATGGCCGAGGGCGACGGGGAGCTGAGCGGCACGGCCATCGAGTCGTCGGCCAACGGCCTGGTGCAGGTGGCGGTGCGCAAGGACCTGGAGGTCACGGCGCCCCTGCTGGAGACCTCGACCCACTGGTTCACCCACGGATTCCACGAGGACCTCAACGAGGCGATGCGGCTGGCCGCTCGCCAGATGCTCGGCTTCCTCACCGACCGGGCCGGCCTGTCCCGGGACGAGGCCTACTCGCTGCTGTCGGTCGCCGTGGACTTCGGCATCACCCAGGTCGTGGACCAGCGCCAGGGCGTCCACGCAGCGGTGGCCAAGAACCTCCAGGTGGTCCCCTCCCGGCTCACCTGAACCGGGGGGCCGTCGCCGTGGCGGGCGGGCGACGTCGATCCCCACCGGCCCTGTCCCGGGGCCGGCGGGGGTCGACGGTCAGACCCGTCGGCCCAGGAAGCAGAGGAACTCGGTCTGCAGGTCGGCGCCGGCCGGCGGGTCGACCTTCGGCCCGAAGGCACCGGGCTGGCGGAGCATGGCGTCGAGGGGCTTGAGGCCCTCGTAGGCGTGGCCGACGGCGTCCTGGTCGAGGCGCTCGTCGAGCCCCGCCGCCCGGGCCAGGTCCCAGGTGTGCACCAGGATCTCGGTGGTGAGCATCCGCCCCATGAACTGGCCGAGGGGCATGGGGCCCATGGGGCTCTGGTAGGTCTGGTTCACGGCGTCGGGGTCGGACGCCGTCTTGACCATGTCGGCGTAGGCGGTCCGCCAGGCCGCCGCCGCGTCCTCGTCCGCGGTGACGGGCTGGGGCTCGGCCCCCGCCAGGCCGGCCAGGATCCGGCGGTGGCCGGAGGCCACGTGGGCGACGACGTCCCGGGTGGTCCAGCCCTCGCACGGCGCCGGGGACGACCACCGGTCGCCCGGCACGGCGTCGACCCGGGCGGAGAAGGCGTCGGCGATGGCTCGGTAACGGTCCACGATCTCGGGCATCGACCGAGGGTAGCCCCTGGCGGCTCCCCGCTTCGACAGAGGGCCGGCCCACGGCAGGCGGGGTCGGGCCGGCCTGGCATGCTGGCCCCGTGGCGCGCACGGGTCCCCCGGGGCCGGCCCCTCCCCCTGGGGCGAGGGGGACCGGCTGGTTCCTCGCCGCCTACGCCGGGGCGGCGGGCTTCCTCGGCCTGGAGGCCATCGTGGGGGAAGGCGGCGACGCGGCCAGCCTGGCGGCCTCCCCCGACGACCAGGGGACCACCAGGCTGGTGATCGTCGCCTCCCTCGCCCTGCCCCTCCTCGCCCCCCTGGCCCGGCGGTTTCCGCTGGGGACCCTGCCGGGCGCCGCGGGGCCGGTCGGGCTGGCGACCGAGGCCGCGGGTCTGGGGCTGCGAACCTGGGCCATGGGGACCCTGGGCGCCGCCTACTCCCGGACCCTGCGCACCACCTGGGACCACCGGGTCGTCGACCGGGGCCCCTATCGCCTGGTCCGCCATCCGGGCTACCTGGGCTCGCTGCTGCTCTGGACGGGCTTCGCCCTGGCCGCCCGGCGCCTGCCGCTGCTCGCCGCGGTGGTGGTGCCCGCCTACCGTCGCCGCATCCTCGCCGAGGAGCGCCTGCTCCGCCGGGACCTCCCCGGCTATCCCGACTACGCCGGG
>DASQQH010000192.1:0-5432 GCA_035643555.1 Acidimicrobiales bacterium
CCGCGGGAGCCTCCACCACGCAGCGGCGGACGTCCACTGTCACCAGCAGGGTCGGGTCGGCGGCCACCGCGGCCAAGAGGGCCGTGACGACCTCCTGGTCCACGCTGGCCGGCACCAGCCCGGACTTGGTGGCGTTGATCCGGAAGATGTCGCCGAACCGGGGGGAGACCACCGCCCGGAAGCCGTGGTCGAGCAGGGCCCACACCGCGTGCTCGCGGGAGGAGCCCACCCCGAAGTTGGCGCCGGCCACGAGGATCGTCGCCCCGGCGTGCTCCGGCCGGTTGAGCACGAACTCGGGGTCGTCCCGCCACTCGGCGAACAGGCCGGCACCGAACCCGGTCCGCTCCACCCGCTTGAGCCAGTCGCTCGGGATGATCTGGTCGGTGTCCACGTCACTGCGGTCCAGGGGGACGGCGGTTCCGGTGACGGTCGAGACGGGCTCCATGTGGTCCTCCTCGCGCCGGGCCTAGCCCTCGATGTCGCCGGGGGCCGCCAGGTGGCCCGCCAGGGCGGTGGCCGCGGCGACGGCGGGCGACACCAGGTGGGTGCGCCCTCCGCGGCCCTGGCGGCCCTCGAAGTTCCGGTTGGACGTCGACGCGCACCGCTCCCCGGGGGCCAGCTTGTCCGGGTTCATCCCCAGGCACAGCGAGCACCCCGAGTCCCGCCAGTCGAACCCGGCCGTCCGGAACACCCCGTCCAGGCCCTCGGCCTCCGCCTCGGCCTTGACCCGACGGGAGCCGGGCACCACCAGGGCCCGCACGCCGTCCTTCACCCGCCGTCCCTCCACCACGGCGGCCGCCGAGCGGAGGTCCTCCAGGCGGGCGTTGGTGCAGGACCCGATGAAGACCGTGTCCACGGCGATGTCCCGCATCGCCCGGCCTGCCGTCAGGCCCATGTAGGCAAGCGCCCGCGCCGCGGCGTCCCGTTCCCCGGGCAGGGCCAGGGTGTCGGGGGAGGGTACCGACCCGTCGATGGGGACCACCTGGGACGGGTTGGTCCCCCAGGACACGAAGGGCACCAGGGCGGTGGCGTCCAGGGTGACCTCTCGGTCGAAGACCGCTCCGGGGTCGGTCCGGAGCGACCGCCAGTCCTCGAGGGCCGCCTCCCACGCCGTCCCGGTGGGGGCGTGGCGCCGTCCCTCGAGGTAGGAGAAGGTCACGTCGTCGGGGGCCACCATGCCGGCCCGGGCGCCGGCCTCGATGCTCATGTTGCAGATGGTCATCCGCCCCTCCATGGACAGCGCGGCGATGGCCGACCCCCGGTACTCGATGACGTGGCCGATCCCCCCGCCGGTGCCGATGCGGCCGATGACGGCGAGGATGACGTCCTTGGGCCCGACCCCCGGGGGCAGGTCCCCCTCGACGGTGACCGCCATGGTCCCCGGCCGGTCCTGGGGGAGCACCTGGGTGGCCAGCACGTGCTCCACCTCGCTGCTCCCGATCCAGAAGGCCAGGGCGCCGAAGGCCCCGTGGGTGGCGGTGTGGCTGTCCCCGCACACGATGGTCATGCCGGGCTGGGTGAGGCCCTGCTCGGGTCCGATGACGTGGACGATGCCCTGGTCGGGGTGGCCGACCGGGTAGCAGGTGATCCCGAACTCGGCGCAGTTGGCGGCCAGTACCTCCAACTGGCGCGCCGACACCGGGTCGGCCACGGGCCGGTCGATGTCGATGGTGGGCACGTTGTGGTCGGCGGTGGCGACGGTGAGGTCAGGGCGCCGCACCCGCCGACCGGCCAGGCGCAGGCCCTCGAAGGCCTGGGGGGAGGTGACCTCGTGGGTCAGGTGGAGGTCGATGTAGAGCAGGTCGGGCTCACCGGGCACCGAGCGTACGACGTGGCGCTCCCACACCTTCTCGGAGAGCGTGCTGGCCATGGCCGCAGCCTACCGACGCGACCGTCGGTGTCGGCTATCGGGGGACCGGTGTCCCGGTCACCTGCGTTCCCCGGGTCGCCACCGACCGGCAGGCCTCGACCAGCACCGGCACGAACCGCTCCGGGGCCCCCACGCAGACCCCGTGGTCGCCGTCCACCTCGTGCAGGGTGGCGCCGGGGATCCGGGCGGCCAGGGAGCGCTGGCTCCCCGGCGGCACGACCCGGTCCGCCGAGGTGACCACCACGGCGGTCGGCACCCTGACCGTGTCCAGCCACGACCGTGAGTCGAACCCCCCCAGGGCAGAGCCGGCCTGGAGCACGGCGGCGGCGTCGCTGGTCAACAGCTGCTGAGCGGCCCACTCCGAGCCCTCGAGGCCCTCCACCCGGTGGCGGACGAAGGCCGTGGCCAGGGGACGCAGCAGGGGGGCAGGGGTCAGGCGGGCGGCGACCGACAGCCCCGCCAGGCTGGAGTAGAAGAGGCGCTCCGCCGGCTCCTGGCGGGAGAACCGGCTGGCGGTGGCGCACAGCACCAGGCCGGCCACCAGCTCGGGGTGGCGGTGCCAGACCAGCTGGGCCACCGGCCCGCCCATGGAGTACCCGGCGGCGATCAGCCGGGTGATCCCCAGTTCCCGGGCGAGGGCGGCGACGTCGTCGGCGCAGTCCTCCAGGGTGAAGGGCTCGAGTGACCGGAGACCCCGGCCGTGGCCCCGATGGTCGAGGGCCAGGACCGAGAAGTAGCGCCCCAGGGCCGCGTAGCTCGGATGCCAGTTCAGATCGGCGGTGACCGTCCAGCCGTGGAGCAGCACCACCGTGGGCGCCCCCGCCGGACCCGCCACCTCCCGGACGAAGGTGGCGCCTCGCCCGGGCAGATCGATCGGCCGCCCCGGGGGTAAGGGGGGACCAGCCGGGGCGACGCTCATCGTCATCGTTACTGATGGTAGCGGGTATGTGCGCAAGGCACCCGTCCGGTTTGCCCCCACGCGGCGGAGGGGCGAGGGTGGCCCCGATGGAGGGCACGGTCCCGTTCGTTCCCGGCGTGCACCCGCCGCCGGAGCCCCTGCCGCGGCTGTGGTTCTGCGTGGGCCCGGCAGGGCTCCTGGTCCGGGACGGCGACGCGGGGGTGGCGATGCCCGTGGCCAGCGACCCGGACGACCTGGGCGTGGAGCGGGAGACCGCCTCCCACTTCCTGGGGGTGCTCGGGGGCCAGGCGTGCTGGTGCGTCGGCGCCAGGCCCGGTACGGCCACCGGACGGTGGCTCGACCTGCGCTCCCTCTACGGACAGCTCCCCGACCAGCTCTGGGCGGTGGCCGGCCGGGCGGCGCAGATCGCCGAGTGGGACCGCACCCACCGCTTCTGTGGTCGCTGCGGGAACCCCACCGTGGCGGCGACCGAGGAGCGGGCCATGCGCTGCCCCGCCTGTGGCCTGCTGGCCTTCCCTCGACTCTCGCCGGCGGTGATCGTGGCGGTCGAGCGGCCGGGGGAGATCCTCCTGGCCCACAACGTTTCCTTCCCCGAGGGCCAGTTCTCGGCCGTGGCCGGCTTCGTGGACCCCGGGGAGACCCTGGAGGAGGCGGTCCACCGGGAGGTCGCCGAGGAGGTGGGTGTGGCGTTGGGCGGGGTGCGCTACGTCGCCAGTCAGCCCTGGCCGTTCCCCCATTCCCTGATGGTCGCCTTCACCGCCCGGTGGGCCGGGGGGGAGATCCGGGTCGACGGCCGGGAGATCGCCGATGCCCGGTGGTTCCCCCCCGATGGCCTGCCCCGCCTGCCGCCCTCGATGAGCATCGCCCGGGACCTGATCGACGACTTCGTCGTCCGGAGCCGAGGCTCCTGACCCAGGTCAGGAGCCGATCCCCACCACCTCGACCCGCAGGGTCCCGCCGGGGGCCTCGTACTCCACGGTCTCGCCCCGGGCCCTGCCCATCAGCGCCTGGCCCAGGGGAGAGTTGGGGGAGATGACCGCGAGGTCCTCCCGACGCTCCTCGATCGAGCCGACCAGGAACCGCTGGGTGTCCTCGTCACCCTCGTAGCGCAGGCTGACCACCGACCCGGCGCCCACCTGGCCGTTGGTCGCCCCCGGGTCCTCCTCCACGATCACCGCCGAGGACAGCACCGCCTGGAGCTGGCGGACCCGGGCCTCCATCTTGCCCTGGGCGTCCTTCGCCGCGTGGTAGTCGCCGTTCTCGGACAGGTCGCCGAGGGCCCGGGCCGCCTCGATCGCCTGGGCGATCTCCACACGGCCCCGGGTCGTGAGGTCGTCCAGCTCCTCCTGGAGCCGGGCGTACGCCTGGGGGGAGAGGTGGGTCTCGCTCACCCGGACCAGGCTACCGTGGGGCGATGACCCCTCGTTCCACGCACCGGGTCGCCCTGATCGGGGGCGACGGCATCGGCCCCGAGGTCGTCGCCGAGGCGGTCAAGGTGATGGAGGCGGCCGGCGTGGCGCTGGACACCGTCCCCTACGACCTGGGGGCGGACCGGTTCGCCCGGACCGGCGAGGTCCTGCCGGACGGGGTGCTGGCGGAGCTGCGGGGGGCCGACGCCATCCTGCTGGGGGCGGTCGGGCCCCCCGTGGGGAGCAAGGCCGTCCCCGGCGGGCTCCTGGAGCGGGGCCTGCTCCTGCGGCTCCGGGCCGAGCTGGACCTCTTCGTCAACCTCCGCCCGTTCCGGGCGGCGCCGGGGGCCAGGGCCCCGGAGCTGGATCTCACCGTGATCAGGGAGAACACCGAGGGGGCCTATGCCGGGGAGGGGGGCTTCCTCCGGCGGGGGACGGCCCAGGAGGTCGCCACCCAGGGCTCGGTCAACACCCGCTACGGCACCGAGCGCTGCGTCCGCTTCGCCTTCGACCTGGCCGGGCGCCGCCGCGGTCGCCTGGCCCTGGTCCACAAGACCAACGTGCTCACCTTCGCCGGGGACCTCTGGCAGCGGACGGTGGACGAGGTGGGGGCGGACTACCCCGACGTGAGCGCCTCCTACGACCACGTCGACGCGGCCTGCATCCACCTGGTGGAGTCGCCCGCCCGCTACGACGTGGTCGTGACCGACAACCTGTTCGGGGACATCCTGACGGACCTGGCCGGCGCCCTGGGCGGGGGGATCGGGTTGGCTGCCTCGGCCAACCTGAACCCCACCAGATCCGGGCCCTCCCTCTTCGAGCCGGTCCACGGGGCTGCCCACGACATCGCCGGGACCGGACGGGCCAACCCGGTGGCGGCCATCCGTTCCGCGGTGCTCATGCTGGACCACCTGGGGGAGTCCGACGCCGCCGTTCGGGTGTCCGAGGCGGTCGAGGGGTGGGTCGCCGCCCAGCCGGCCAGCGCCACGCCCCCGGGGTCCCGACCCACCGCCGCCGCCATCGGTGACGCCATCGCCGGAAAGGTGTGATCCCACGTGCCCATCATCCCCACCGACAAGATCTGGATGGACGGCCGGCTCGTCGACTGGGACGAGGCCCGGGTCCACGTGCTCACCCACACGCTCCACTACGGCTCCGGGGTGTTCGAGGGGATCCGGTGCTACCCGACCGCCGGGGGACCGGCGGTGTTCCGCCTGACCGACCATATCGACCG
>DASQQH010000193.1:0-2517 GCA_035643555.1 Acidimicrobiales bacterium
GTTTCCCGAGGACCTCGCCCCGCTGCGTGGCCGGCGGGTGGTGCTCGGGGTGTCGGGGGGGATCGCCGCCTACAAGGCCGTCGAGGTGGCCCGGCGCCTGGTCGACGCCGGGGCGGTCGTGGCCCCCGTGCTCACCCCTGCCGGGGCCCGCTTCATCGGCCCCGCCACGCTGTCCGCCGTGGCCACCGAGGCGGTGCGCTCCTCCCTGTGGGACGAGGCCGAGCCCATCCCCCACACGGCCCTCGGCCAGGGTGCGGACCTAGTCCTGGTGGCCCCCGCCACCGCGGACCTCCTGGGCCGCTACACCGCCGGGCTGGCCGACGACCTCCTCACCGCCACCCTGCTCGCCACCCGGGCCCCGGTGCTCCTCGCCCCGGCCATGCACGCCGAGATGTGGGAGCACGCCGCCACCCAGGAGAACCTGGAGGTCCTCCGCCGCCGGGGCGCGGCGGTGGTGGGCCCCGGGGAGGGCCACCTGGCAGGCGGCGACGAGGGCCCCGGGCGCCTGGCCGAGCCCGCCGAGATCGTGGCCGCCGCCGCGGCCCTCCTGGGGGGGAGGGGTGGCCGAGGGTCGGGGGACCTGGCCGGGCGCCGGGTGCTGGTGTCGGCCGGGGGGACCCGGGAGCCCCTCGACCCGGTGCGGTTCCTCGGCAACCGCTCCTCGGGCAAGCAGGGCCACGCCCTGGCCGCGGCGGCCGCGGCCCGGGGCGCCTCGGTGGTGCTCGTGACCACCACCGACCGCCCCACCGGGGCGGGGATCGAGGTGGTGGCCGTGGAGACCGCGGCGGAGATGGAGGAGGCGGTGCTCGCCGCCGCCCCGGAGGCGGCGGTGGTGGTCCTGGCCGCGGCGGTGGCCGACTTCCGCCCCAAGGGCCCTGCCGCCGCCAAGATCCGCCGGGCCGAGGGGGTCCCCGAGGTGGTCCTCGAGCCCGTCCCCGACATCTCGGCCGCCGTCGGGGCGGGGCGCCGGCCCGGGCAGGTCCTGGTGGGCTTCGCCGCCGAGGTGGGTGGCGACCGGGACGCCCTGGTGGCCAAGGCCCGGGAGAAGCTGGCGGAGAAGTCCCTGGACCTGATCGTGGCCAACGACGTGGGGGCCCCGGGCACCGGCTTCGCCCACGACACCAACGCGGTCACCATCGTCGGTGCCGACGGCGAGGTCCGCGACGTCCCGCTCGCGGACAAAGCCCAGGTGGCGGGGGCTGTTTTGGACGCCGCGGTGTCCCGCCTGGCAAGGTAAGCCGCCTATGAGCACCCGCTACACGTTCACGTCGGAGTCGGTGACCGAGGGTCACCCGGACAAGATGGCCGACCAGGTCTCCGACACCGTTCTGGACGCCGTCATGGCCGAGGACCCCCAGGGCCGGGTGGCCTGCGAGGCCCTGCTCACCACCGGGATGGTGGTGGTCGCCGGCGAGATCACCACCAAGTGCCACCTGGACGTGCCCCGCCTCGTCCGCCAGACCGTCTGCGACATCGGCTACGACCGGGAGTCCTACGGCTTCGACGGCAACACCTGCGGGATCATGGTGTCCCTCGACGAGCAGTCCCCCGACATCGGCCAGGGGGTCTCCTCGGCCTACGAGCAGCGCTCGGGGTCGGGCGGCGAGGACGTGCTCAACGCCCAGGGGGCGGGCGACCAGGGGATGATGTTCGGCTACGCCTGCGACGAGACCCCCGACCTCATGCCCATGCCCATCTGGCTGGCCCACCGCCTGGCCCAGCGCCTGTCGGAGGTGCGGCGCTCGGAGGTCCTTCCCTACCTGCGTCCCGACGGCAAGACCCAGGTGAGCGTGGTCTACGACCGCTCCCGCCCGGTGGCCCTCTCCTCGGTGCTGGTCTCCACCCAGCACCAGCCGGGCATCGACCTCGAGGGGATGCTGCTCCCGGACCTGTCCGAGCACGTCATCCACCCCCTGCTGCCCGCGGACCTCGACGCCTCGGACGTTCAGATCATGGCCAACCCCACCGGGCGGTTCGAGCTCGGCGGGCCGCATGCCGACACCGGCCTCACCGGGCGCAAGATCATCGTCGACACTTACGGCGGCTTCGCCCGCCACGGTGGCGGGGCCTTCTCCGGCAAGGACCCCTCCAAGGTGGACCGCTCCGCCACCTACGCCGCCCGGTGGGTGGCCAAGCACGTGGTGGCCTCCGGGGCGGCCAAGCGCTGCGAGATCCAGGTGGCCTACGCCATCGGCGTGGCCCGGCCGGTGTCGATCATGGTGGACACCTTCGGGACCGAGGAGGTCGCCCCAGAGCGCATCGAGGCCGCCATCGCGGAGGTCTTCGACCTGCGCCCGGCCGCCATCATCGCCGACCTCGACCTGCGCCGCCCCATCTACCGCCGCACCGCTGCATTCGGCCACTTCGGGCGCCCGGACAAGGAGTTCACCTGGGAGGCCACCAGCCGCCTGGATGACTTCAAGCGGGCGCTCGGCCTCTAGGCCCCGCCCCCGCCCCTGACGCCCCGGCGCTCCCCGCCGCCACCAGACGACGGGACCCCCGCGCCCGGGGTGGGGG
>DASQQH010000194.1:0-6884 GCA_035643555.1 Acidimicrobiales bacterium
GGGGAGGGCCGTGACCGGAGAGCCGAGCAGGGGGTTGTCCTCGTCGCCCTCGCTCCAGTACACGTGGAGCAGGCCCACGTCGGCCAGCGGGTCCCCGAGGGTGCAGATCTCCCAGTCGAGCACGGCGAGGACCTCGCCGTCGTCGCCGAGCATCGTGTTGTCCAGGCGGTAGTCGCCGTGGACGATGGTGGCCTCCCGCTGGGGCGGGACCGCCTCGGCGAGGCGGGCGTGCACCTCCTCCACCGCCGGCACCGGACGCCCGGTCCCCTCCTGGGACTGGGTGAACTGCCCGTACCAGCGCCGCAGCTGTCGGGCGATGTAGCCGTCCCGGCGACCCAGGTCCCCGAGGCCCACCGTGTCCACGTCCACGGCGTGGATGCTCGCCAGGACGTCGAGGAGGCGCTCCCCGGCGCGCCGCCGGGCCCCCTCGGTCAGGGTCCGGGCGGCCTCGTCGGCGTCCCGGAGGACATGGCCCTCCACGTAGCCCATGACGTAGAAGGGCGCGCCGTTGACCTCGGTGTCGGCGCAGTAGCCGAGCGCCGGGGGCACGGGCACCGGCGTGGGCCCCAGCGCGGCGATGACCCGATGCTCCCGGCCCATGTCGTGGGCGGTGGGCAGGACGTGGGAGATCGGTGGCCGGCGGAGGGCGTAGTCGTGGCCCACCGAGTCGGTGACCCGGTAGGTCAAGTTCGACCGCCCACCGGCGATCAGGTCGAACGACAAGGGAGGGGTGGCCCCCTCGATGTTGTCGGCGAACCACGCGGCCACCCGGGCCTCATCGATCCCGTCCATGGACGGGCACGATATCGTCGGCGGAGATGAAGGACGTTACCGACGCCAGCTTCCAGGCCGATGTCCTCGATCGCTCCGACGAGGTCCCGGTTGTGGTCGATCTGTGGGCACCCTGGTGCGGACCGTGCAAGACCCTGGGACCCATCCTGGAGCGGGCCGTCGGCGCCACGGGGGGGACGGTCGAGTTGGCGAAGGTCAACGTCGACGAGAACCCCGGCGTGGCGAGGGCCTTCCAGGTGCAGTCGATCCCCGCGGTGTTCGCCGTGCGGGGTCGCCAGGTGGTGGACAGCTTCGTCGGCGCCGTCCCCGAAGCCCAGGTGAGCGAGTTCGTGGCCCGCCTGGCCCCCGCCGGCTCCGAGGCCGACGCCCTGGTCCAGGCCGGGGACGAGGCCAGCCTGCGTCGTGCCTTGGACCTCGAGCCCGACCATCCCGGGGCCACGGTGGCCTTGGCCGAGATGCTGGTGGGACGGGGCGAGGTCGAGGAGGCAACCGCCTTGCTGGACCGGATCCCCGAGTCCCCCGAGTCCCGACGCGTGGCCGCCCTGGCCCGTCTGTCCGCCGGCCAGGGGGACGGGGCGGGTCTGCCAGCGGATGCCGACCTCGAGGCCCGCCTCGACGGGCTGCTCCAGCGGGTCAAGGACGACGGGGAGGCCCGCCAGGAGTTCGTGGATCTGCTCGAGGCCATGGGCCCCGAGGACCCCCGCACGGGAACCTACCGGCGGGCGCTGGCCAGCCGCCTGTTCTGAGGGCCGGGTGCGACTCACCCTCGGTCCCCGACGCTACGACCTGGGGAGCCGGGCGCTGGTCATGGGCATCCTCAACCGGACCCCGGACTCCTTCTTCGACCGGGGGGCCACCTTCGGGCTGGACGCCCTCCTGCGGCGCGCCGAGGAGGTGGTGGCGGCCGGCGCCGACCTCCTCGATGTGGGAGGGGTCAAGGCGGGGCCCGGCCCGGAGGTGACCGTGGCCGAGGAGCTGGACCGGGTGGTGCCGGCGGTGGCGGCGCTGGCGGACCGGTTCGACCTGCCCGTCTCGGTCGATACCTGGCGGTCCGAGGTGGCGGCCGAGGCCTTCGCTGCCGGAGCCGTGCTGGGCAACGACATCAGCGGCTTCGGTGACCCCCGCTACCTCGCTGCGGCCGCCGCCGCGGGGGCCAGCGTGGTCGCCACCCACATCCGGCTGGCGCCCCGCGTCCCCGATCCTGACCCCCACTACGAGGACGTCGTGGGGGAGGTGGCGTCGTTCCTGGGCGAGCGGGGCCGGTGGGCGGCCGAGGCGGGCATCGGCCCGGATCGGGTGATCGTCGACGCCGGTCTTGACCTGGGCAAGACCTGGGAGCAGTCCCTCACCCTCCTCCGGGCGTCGGACAGCCTGGCCGCCCTTGGCTACCCGTTGCTGCTCTCGGCGTCCAACAAGCCCTTTCTCGGCCATCTCCTTGGCCTCGGGGTGGGGGAGCGGCGGGACGCCTCCCTCGGGGCTACCGCCGTCGGGGTGGCCGGAGGGTGCCGGATCGTCCGGGCGCACGACGTCGCGGGGACGCGGCGGGTGTGTGTCACCCTGGCCGCCGTGCTGGACGCGCCCTGACCATGGCGGGCGGGGCCAACCCGGGCGGCGCCGGGGGTGGGCAGCGCCCGGTCGTCCTGGTCCAGGGCGACGACCCCACCCTGGTGAGCCAGGCCACCACCGAGGCCATCGCCCGCCTGGTGGGGGAGGAGGACCCGGGCCTGGCGGTGGAGGACCACGGGGAGGTGGACGGCTCGGTGGAGGGGGTGATCGACGCCTGCTCGACGCCCCCGTTCCTGGCCCGCCGCCGGGTGGTGGTGCTGCGCCAGGTGGGGCGGTTGCGCGCCCAGGAGGTCGCCCGGCTGGTCTCCTACCTGGAGGATCCGGTGGCCACCACCTCCCTGGTGCTGGTGGGTGGGGGCGGGGCCCCCTCGACCAAGCTGGTGGCCGCCGTCCGCCGGGTGGGCCAGGTGGTGGACGCCGGGGCCCCCGCCGGGCGGGGGAGGGCCGGGTGGCTCGCCGAGCGCCTCCGGCGGGCGCCGGTCACCCTGGACCGCGGGGCGGTGGCCCTCGTGGACCAGCACCTGGGGGAGGACCTGGGGCGCCTGGCCGGCCTGCTGGACGCCCTGACCGCCGCCTACGGGGAGGGGGCCCGTCTGGACGCGGCGGCCGTCGAGGCCTTCCTCGGCGAGTCGGGGGCGGTGCCGCCCTGGGAGCTCACCGACGCCATCGATCGGGGTGACCCCGAGGGGGCGCTCGGGGCCCTGCACCGCCTGCTCGGCGCGGGCCAACGGCACCCCCTGACCGTGACCGCCATCCTCAACCGCCACTACGGGGGCATGCTGGCGCTGGACGGGAGCGGGGCGACCACCGACGCCCAGGCGAGCGAGGTGCTCGGCATCCGGTCCACCTTCCGGGCGGGCAAGCTGCTGGCCCAGGGGGCCCGCCTGGGCTCGGGGGGCGTGGCCCGGGCCCTCCACCTCCTGGCCGCCGCCGACCTGGACCTGCGGGGAGCGTCCTCGCTGCCCGGGCCCGTCGTGCTCGAGGTGCTGGTGGGTCGCCTGAGCTACCTGGCCCCCCGCCGGTCCACCCGGCGGGAACGGTCCCGACGGCGCTGAAACGGGGGTCGGGCCGTCGGGGCGAGGTCGGCTCAGCCCCGGGCGGCCTCGATCCGGTTCACCCGGCGCATGAGGGCGGACTTGCGGTTCGCCGCCTGGTTGGGGTGGATGATGCCCTTGGCCGCCGCCTTGTCCAGGCGCTTGACGGCGAACCTCACGGCCTCGGGGGTGTCGGGGGCGTCGGCTCGGGCCGCGGCCAGGGCGTGCTTGGTCCGGGTCTTCACCTCGGACCGGACCGCCTTGTTGCGCTGGCGGCGGTGCTCGTTCTGGCGCTGGCGTTTGAGCTGGCTCTTGATGTTGGCCACGGAGGCCTCGACTCCTCGATTCTCGGTCTGCACTCGTGGTCGGCGCGAACCCGGCCACGCTAGCAGGATCGGCCCTCGTCGCCGCTGGGCCATCCCCCCGGGGGGCCCACTCGTCGATCGTCCCCCGCCCCGGGGTCCCCCCGGCGGGCCGGGGCGGACGGGCTGGTCCGCGACAATGGATCCACCGTGAATGCTCAGGACCGCATCCGCAACCTGTCCATCATCGCCCACATCGACCATGGCAAGTCCACCCTGTCCGATCGGATCCTGGAGCTCACCGGGACGGTGGACGCCCGGGAGATGCGGGCCCAGTACCTGGACAGCATGGACATCGAGCGGGAGCGGGGCATCACCATCAAGGCCCAGAACGTGCGGGTCACCTGGAAGGAGCACGTGCTCCACCTGATCGACACCCCCGGGCACGTGGACTTCGGCTACGAGGTGAGCCGCAGCCTCGCCGCCTGCGAGGGGGTCGTCCTCCTCGTCGACGCCTCCCAGGGCATCGAGGCCCAGACGCTGGCCAACTGCTACCTGGCCCTCGAGCACGACCTGGAGATCGTGGCCGTGCTCAACAAGATCGACCTGCCGGCGGCCGAGCCGGACCGCTACGCCGCGGAGCTCTCCTCGGTGCTGGGCCTGCCCGACGACCAGATCCTGCGGATCTCGGCCAAGACGGGGGAGGGCGTCCCCGAGCTCCTGGACGCCGTGGTGTCCCGCATCCCCCCGCCCGGGGGGTCGCCAACGGACCCGCTCCGAGGGCTGGTCTTCGACTCCCTCTACGACCAGTACCGGGGCGTGGTCTCCTCGGTGCGGGTGATCGACGGAACGCTGCGGACCCGGACCAGGGTCCGGCTCATGCAGGCCGATTCGGTCCACGAGGTGGAGGAGCTCGGTGTGCGGGCCCCCAGGCCGGTGGTCGTCGACGCCCTCGGACCGGGGGAGGTCGGCTACCTCATCGCCGGGATCAAGGACATCGGCGAGGCGCGCAGCGGCGAGACGGTGACCGACGCCGCCCATCCCGCGCCCGCCCCTCTGGCGGGCTACCAGGACCCCAAGCCCATGGTCTTCTGCGGCCTCTACCCCACCGAGGGGGACCAGTTCACGGCACTGCGTGACGCGCTGGAGCGTTTGCGGCTCAACGACGCCAGCTTCACCTACGCCCCCGAGAGCTCGACCGCGCTCGGGTTCGGCTTCCGCTGCGGCTTCCTCGGTCTGTTGCACATGGAGATCGTGCGTGAGCGCCTGGAGCGCGAGTTCGACCTGGCGCTCATCGCGACCGCCCCCTCGGTCCAGTACCGGGTGCACCTCCACCCTGCTCACCGCCGGGGGCGCCCCGGCGAGGACGACCACGCCGGTGAGGACGAGGACGACGACGTCCTGGTGATCGACAACCCCTGCGCCATGCCTCCCGCCGGGGGCGTGGAGCGGGTGGAGGAGCCCTGGCTCACCGCCACGGTCCTGACCCCCGCCGAGTACATGGGGGCCGTGATGGAGCTGTGCCAGACCAGGCGGGGGGAGATGGTCCGCATGGAGTACCTCTCCCCCGAGCGGGTGGAGCTCGTCTACCGCCTGCCCCTGGCCGAGGTGGTCACGGACTTCTTCGACGCCCTGAAGAGCCGGACCCGGGGGTACGCCAGCCTCGACTATGAGCCCGCCGGGTACGCCGCCTCGGACCTGGTCCGGGTGGATGTGCTGGTGGGGGGCCAGTCGGTGGACGCCCTGTCGACCGTCCTCCCCCGGAGCCGCGCCGAGGGCTACGGCCGACGGATGACCGCCAAGCTGGTCGGGCTCATCCCCCGCCAGCAGTTCGACGTGCCCATCCAGGCCGCCGTGGGCAGCCGGATCATCTCCCGGGAGACGGTGAAGGCCAGGCGCAAGGACGTGATCGCCAAATGCTACGGCGGCGACGTCACCCGCAAGCGCAAGCTCCTCGAGCGCCAGCGGGAGGGGAAGCGGCGGATGAAGACCATCGGACAGGTCGAGGTGCCCCAGGAGGCATTCATCTCCGCCCTGCGCCTAGATGACTAGCTCCATGGGGCACAATGGGCGCTCCTGTCGCCGGCCTCGGTGGCCATGCCCATGGTCGTTGCCTCCGGGGGCCCGGTGGTAGGAAGATTGAGCTTGACACAAGCGGTCACGAAAGGGGACCAATGCGTAAGATCATCGGTACGGCCGCCTTCATCGGGGCATTGGGCCTCGGCCTGGCGGCGTGCGGCGGGTCGTCGACGACGACCACGACGAGCGCGCCGCCCGCCACGAGCGCGCCGGCCACCACGACGGCCGCTGTCTCGGCGCAGTGCCAGAAGATCACCGCCACCCTGGCCAAGATCGACTCCTCGCTCTCCTCGGCGGCCAGCAACCCGAGCCAGCTCAAGGCGGGCATCCAGAACTTCTCAGCCCAGTTGAAGAGCGAGGCGGCGACGGCGTCACCGCAGGTGAAGACCTCGGTCAACAAGTTCATCACGGACCTGCAGGCGGCCGGCGCCGGTCATCCCAACGTGCAGCTCCTGACGAAGGACGCGGCGGCCATCAGCCAGGCCTGCACCGGCGCCACCACCGCCACCACCTGATCCCGTTCGGCCGCCCCGCCCCGCTCGTGCGGGGCGGGGCGCCGGCCGGTGGGGAGGGTGGGCCCAGGGGGCAGCGGCGTGGCAGGGGCCCGGGCCCACCCTGGGGGGTCGGTGATCCGCGCCTTTCGGGGCCGTGACCTACACTGGCGGCCGTGGCGGTACAGCGTCGCCCCTCGGCTGGGCACCTCGTTCAGCCAGGGCTGGGGGAACTCTGGTCCCTCGCGGCACCCGACCTCGAGCTCAGCGTGGTCATCCCCTACTACAACCCCGGCACCAGGCTGCGCACCACCGTGGAGCGCCTCCTCACCGCCCTCGCCGACGCCGAGGTCACCTTCGAGGTGATCGCCGTGTCCGACGGCTCGACCGACGGCAGCCCCGATGCCCTGGAGGACCTGCGGTCCATGGCGGGAGACGCCGTGCGCCACGTGCGGCTCGGGCGCAACGGCGGCAAGGGCCAGGCCCTCCAGGTCGGGCTGGCCATGGGTCGGGGCGCCTACCTGGGGTTCATCGACGCCGACGGCGACCTGGCCCCTGAGCTCCTCGGCTCCTTCGTCTCCCTGATGCGCAGCGACGAGCCCGACATCATCCTGGGGTCG
>DASQQH010000195.1:0-4049 GCA_035643555.1 Acidimicrobiales bacterium
GGGCGGCGGACCTGGTCGGCGAGTTGTGTGATGAAGGCTCGAACGATCGCCGTGTGACCGGCGAGGGTTGGGTGAATGCCGTCGGCCTGGACGAGATCGGACCGTGGGGGTTGCCCGAGCACCGCAGCGAGGTCAACAAGCAGCTCGTCCCTCCCTGCCTGGGCACGGACCGCCTGGACCACCATGGCGACGTCGGGGGGATGCACCCAGATGTGCTGCGCCTGGAAGGGGGGATAGTTGCGAGCCTTGTCGACATCCATGCTGGTAGGGGTCACCCAGATCACCCGGGCTCGGGCATCGACGGCGGCCCGGCGCATTTCGGCCAGGTTGCGCCCAGTCTCTGTTGGGTGCACGAGAGGCTTGGTGGCCCCGGCGCCGTAGCGGAGCACGTCGTTTCCCCCGGCGAAGATGACCACCCAATCAGGGTGATCGCGCGCCAGCAGCGTGGAGAGCACCCGCTGGACCATGGTGGTCGGATAGCCAGCGATCGCCGCATTGACCAGCCTGAGCGCCGGGCCGGGCCCCTCAGCGAGCACGTGGCCGAGGATCTCGAGCCACGAGTCGGCGGCATCGGTGGTGCTCTCCCCCACCACAGCGAGGGTGTCCCCGGGGCGGAATGGCAGCCGCTCGAGCGCCAGGGACGCCTCCGGGGCGGCAAGCACGGCGTGGGCGGCGTCGCGCGCCTGGTCGGCGTAGCGGTCACGCAACGCTCGGTAGGCCGGCTCGTCCAGCCCGTACAGGGCAGCGAGGTTCGCCGGGTTCATGCCCGGGAGGTAGTCGAAGACCTTCTCGGGGTGTACCGAGCGAACCAGGACCTCGGCCATGCCTGGGGTCTGGTCGGTCACGGTGGTGGGCTCCTGTTCGGGTCGTGGGTCCATGCCTGGTCGAGGCGGGGCCGGGCCGGTGATCGGGCTTCCAGTCCGACTCGACGGTCCGGCGTGGCGGCTTCTGCTGCGGGCCCCACCCGATCACCGACCAGTATCGATGTAGTTGTCACTAGAATTTTAGAGTGACAATAACCAAAGTAGCACGAGCGTCAGCGTGCGGCAAGGGGTGGGGTGGTCGGGTGTGCAGGACCGGGGGGCCAGGCGAGGGTCGCGACGGTGGCCCGGCCCCTCACCCTGGATCGCTCAGAAAGCCCAGGATGAGGCGGACGACGATCGGCGCCACCTCCGTGGGGGTCCGATCGTCCCCGGCCAGGGCGTCGAAGGTCTCGAAGCTCATCAGCGCATGGACCGTCCGCACCACCTGGGGGACGTCGTGGCACGCGGGGCCCACAGGTTCCAGGCGCTCGAGGAGGAGGCCGAGCCCCCGACGGGCCCGCTCGTCCCGGGCGGTGATGACCGCGCCGACGTCGGGGTCCAAGGCGGCCAGGCCCCGCAGCCGGCGCATGACCCGTCGGTCCACCTCCCAAAAGCGGGCGAAGGTGACGACGAAGCGGTCGAGGGCCCGGTGGGGATCCGCCTCGCTGAATGCTTCTTCCAGCCTCCCCATGCCGCCGGCGTCGGCCAGGTGGTCGCAGAGGGCTTCCAGCAGCGCGGTCTTGGAGCCGAACTGGTAGTAGACGGTCGCCCTGGCCACGTCGGCGCGGTTGGCCACGGCCTCAACGGTGAACTCCGTGTAGCTGCTGGCGTGGGCGAGCAGCGCCCGCGCTGCCTCGAGGACACGAATGCGGGCGTCGCCGATCCCGGCCTGGCGCTTTCCGAGGTGATAGGGGCGGGGGGTCATCGGCGCTTGACGCTCGTGGTAATTGTACATACTGTCTGATCAACAGCGCGATGGCCACGATGGAGGCACGCGCGTCGGGGAGGAGGTGGCGCGGTGTGGGTGACCAACCCAAACCGGTCGCGCACGGGGACGCTTCGAGCGGCATCGCTGGCCGGCCTGATGATGCTGGTGGTCGAGGACGGGCTCGGCATGTGGGTCAACCTCTATGCCCGGGTGCCCCCGGCCGACCACGGCGCCGGCCTGGGCAGCGGGGTGGCCAAGGCCGTCGTCAACGGGGGGTTGGTGACCGTGATCGCCAACGGCCCGGTTGGGCTCTCGGTCCATGTCGTGGTCGGGCTGATCCTCCTGCTCACCGCGATCTTCGTCGTGGTGCGAGCCGCGTTCGCCCGCCGGGCCCTCCTCGTCTCGACGGCCGCGGTCGGATTGGCGGCCATGCTGGTCGCCGCCGGGGGCGGCGCCCGCTTCGTGGGGCAGGGGAACCCCAACGCCTCCTTGGTCATGGCCCTGGGGACGGGTCTGGCGATCCTGTGCTATGCCGTCATCCTCTTTGCGTCCCCGGCCACCGAGGGCTCGAGGGCCAAGCGGTGGGGTGGCGAGGCCCGGGCCGTGGCGACCTCGGGCCTCCCTCGTGGTAGCCGGGAGAGCCAGGAAACACGCCGCCACGCCTGAGCGGTGCGCCCCCCGGCGGCGGCCGGCCGGGGCGGGGAGACGGCGCCCGGGTGCGCGTTCCGTCCCGTCCCGGCCATCGACGCGGTGGCGGACACGGGCTCGCTCCCGGTCCTCGGCCCGGTAGGGCACCCAGGCCACCGCCTACCACCCACCGTGGCCGGCCGGTCACCCAGGCCACGGACCCCTCGATGGCCGGTCCGCCCGGCCGCCGACGCCCGCGCCGGTGGCGCTCGGCGGGCACCGGGTCGCCCGCGACCGCCGACGCCCAGGTCCACCTGCTTGTTGCGATTGTTTTGATGACTCGCGCCAGCCGCTAGGCTGGTGGCATGACCGCCACCGCGACCGCTCAGGTGATCGCTCGGGCCGGGGCCCGGGCCCAGGATGACCCGGACTTCGCCGAGGTCCTGGCGGCCCTCGTCGACACGCCGACCGCGGGCGCCGGGGAGTACGCGCACCTCGCCGCCGGCGAGCTGGGCAGGCACCGCCGGCGGGCGGCCCTGGCGGAGTTCAAGGCCGGCGCCCTCGCCACCTCGGAGGTCCAGGACCTCCTCGGCCTGGGCACCCCCCAGGCGGTCCACCGGTTGCGGAGCCGCGCCAGGCTCATCGGGCTGCAGCTGGGCAACGCCACCTGGTTCCCGACCTGGCAGTTCGGCGAGGGTCGGCTGCGCCCGGACCTGCCCCGGATCCTCGAGCTGCTGGGACGGTTCACCGGGGACGTGGTCGCCGCGGACCGGGTCATGCGGCTGATCCGTCCCGATCTGGAGGACGTCAGCATCGCCGCGGCCCTCGACCGACCAGAGCTGGCCCCAAGGGCCTGGGTCATGCTGGCCGAGCTGGGAAGCTGACCTCCGCGCCAGGTGCTGTTCGGGCCCCTCCCCCAGCCCCGCCCCCCCGGGCTCAGACGACGCAGCCTCCCGGTCGGCACCGCACTGTGGCGGATCGACGCCGAGGCCCCCGCCGGCTGGGACTGGGCGGGCTTTCCCCAGCCTCGCCACCGGTTCGACTCGGCGACCGGCGCCTTCCGGACCCGGTACGCCGCCACCAGCGCGGCCGGCGCCGCCCGAGAGCGCTACGTGGCGTCCGGGCGGTACATCCCCTCGGACCACCGGGACCACCACCTGGTCCGGCTGGTGACCACCCGCAGGCTGGGGGTCCTCGACCTCCGGACGGAGGCCAACCTCGATGCCCTGGACGTCGACGACCGGATCAGCACCGCCCACGACCCGGAGGTGTGGGAGGCGTCCCACCACCTGGCCGACGCCGTCCACCGGTGGTGGGACGACCTGGACGGGCTCGTCTACCGCTCCCGGACCACGCCCGCCAGTGCGGTGAACCTGGCCTTCTTCTCCCTCGACCCCCTGGCCGCCCAGAGCTGGCCCCTCAGGTCCTGTGTGGCCGAGCTCGATGACCTGGTCCTCCACCACCGCTTCACGATCGGCTTCGACTACTGAGCCCATCGGGACGACGCGACCCTGCCCGGACCCGCGGCACCGGCCCTCTCAGGTGGGCAAGCCGGGCCGGGCGGTCCTGGTTGGTGCCCACCGCGGGCCCTCGCGGGCCTGCCCACGGGGCACACCGCCGAGGGTCGGCGAGGCCCTGGTCGTCGACGTCCCCGGGACGACCCGACCAGGCTCGGGCTCTGGGGTCAGTGG
>DASQQH010000196.1:0-3153 GCA_035643555.1 Acidimicrobiales bacterium
GCTACCGGGCGGCGCCGTCGGGGTCCCCGAGGGTCCCCACCAGCTCGAGGGCCAGGGACACCACCTGGTCCGTCTTGCCCACGAAGTAGTGGTCGGCGCCGGGGACCACCTGGGTCCGGGTGGCCACCCAGCCCTCGACCGCCGGCAGGGCGGTGCCCGGGGGGTTGAACTGGTCGTGCTCGGCGATCACCAGCAGGGTGGGGCGGGGGTCGGAGGCGGCGACCAGGTCGGCGGTGGCCCGCAGGGGCGGCGCCACGCCCACCCATCCCCCGACCCGGGGGTCGCCCACCGCCAGGGCGGTGTCGGCACCGAAGGACCACCCGCACAGGGCCAGGGGCAGGCCCTCGGTGATCGGGGCCAGGGCGTCCACGCCGGCCACCACGTCCTGGCGCTCCCCGCGGCCCTCGTCGTGGCGGCCCTGGGAGGCGCCCACCCCCCGGAAGTTGAACCGGAGACAGGCCACCCCCTCCTGGGGGAGACCCTCGAACAACGCGCCGGTCACGATCGAGCGCATCGAGCCCCCGTGGAGGGGGTGAGGGTGGGCGAGGACCGCCGCCGCCCAGGCGGTCCGGGGCACGCACAGCTCGGCCTCGAGGGTGAGGCCGTCGGCGGTTTGGAGGGTAATGGGTTCGAACACCACGGACCGAGACGGTACCGTCGAGTGTGGTGCCTGACGCCAGTAACCCCAAGCAACCCATCACCATGCTGACCGACCGGGTCCTGGTCCAGCTCCCCCAGGCCGATGGCGAGCGCACATCCCGGGGGGGGATCCTGATCCCCGCCACGGCCCAGACCGCCAAGCGCCTCACCTGGGCCGAGGTGGTGGCCGTGGGCCCCCACGTGCGCACCATCAAGGCCGGGGACAACGTGTTGTTCAGCCCCGAGGACCGCTACGAGGTGGAGGTCCAGGGCGACGACTACCTCATCCTCCGGGAGCGGGACATCCACGCCGTGGCCAGCGAGCGCATCGACGGTGGCACGGGGCTGTACCTGTGACCGGGACGACCGCCGACGGCGAGGTGGCCCCCGGCCCGGGCGGGCCCGGGTTCGTCGCCACGCCGTTGGTTCCCGACGAGGCCGTGGTGGCCCAGGTGGCCTTCAACGCCGACGGCCTGGTGCCGGCGGTGGTCCAGGACCAAGCGGGCGTGGTCCTCATGATGGCCTGGATGAACGAGGACGCCCTGCGCCGGACGCTTCGGACCGGGCGCACGTGGTTCTGGAGCAGGAGCCGCCAGGAGCTGTGGTGCAAGGGGGAGACCTCCGGGGACCGCCAGTGGGTCCGTGAGGCCCGCCTGGACTGTGACGGGGACACGGTCCTGGTGGTCGTGGACCAGGAAGGGCGGGGGGCCTGCCACACCGGCGCGTGGTCGTGCTTCGCCCGTCCCCTGGGTGACCAGGGGGGCCCGGCGCCGTCGTGAGCCCGGAGCCCCAGCCCAGCTTCGACCGCTTCGCCGCCCTGGCCGCCGAGTACAGCGTGGTGCCGGTGTGGCGGGAGCTGATGGCGGACACCCTGACCCCGGTGGCGGCGTTCCTGGGGATCGTGGGGGAGGGCCCAGGCTTTCTGCTGGAGTCCGTCGAGGGCGGGGAGCGCTGGGGGCGGTTCTCCTTCGTGGGGCGCAACCCGTCTGCCACCCTGGTCGCCCGGGGGCGGCGCCTGGAGGTGGAGGGGCGTCTGGCGGCGGGCGCCTCGGTGCCCCTGGACCGCGGGGTCCTGGTGGCCCTGGACGCGCTCCTCGGCGCCTACCGCTCGCCGGCGCTTCCCAGCCTGCCCCCCCTCCACGGGGGGCTGGTGGGCTACCTGGGCTACGACGTGGTGCGGGAGGTGGAGCACCTGCCCCGGGTCCCCCCCGATGACCGGGGCCTCCCCGACGCGCTGGTCTCGGTGATCGGCCAGCTGGCGGCCTTCGACCACTGGCGCCAGCGGGTGGTCCTGGTCGACAACGTGCTGGTCGATCCGGCGTGGGGCCGGGAGGAGCTGGTGGCCGCCTGGCGTCGCGCCGGGCGCCGCCTGGAGGCCATGGCCCACGAGCTGGGCCGCCCGCTGTTCCCCGCCCTGGCCGCCCTGACGCCGCCCCCCCTGCCCGCCGACGAGGCGCTGCCCGGGGTCAGGCGCACGATGACCAGCGCCGAGTACTGCCGGGCGGTGCGGACCGCCAAGGGCCACATCGTCGCCGGCGACGCCTTCCAGGTCGTGCCCTCCCAGCGCTTCGACCTGGACCTCGCCGCCGACCCCTTCGACGTGTACCGGGTGCTCCGCCAGGTGAACCCGAGCCCCTACATGTACTTCCTGCGCCACCCGGCGGTGACCGTCGTGGGGTCCTCGCCCGAGCCGATGGTCCGCCTGGAGGGCTCGAGGGTGGTGTCCCGGCCCATCGCCGGCACCCGCCGCCGGGGGACGACCCCTGAGGAGGACCGCCACCTCGGCGCCGAGCTGGCCGCCCACCCCAAGGAGCGGGCGGAGCACGTGATGCTGGTGGACCTGGCCCGGAACGACGTGGGCCGGGTGTCCGAGTACGGGTCCGTCGCAGTGGAGGAGCTGATGACCCTGGAACGCTACAGCCACGTCATGCACCTGACCTCCCAGGTCTCCGGGCGACTCCGGGCGGGCCTCGGGCCCGTCGACGTCCTCCGGGCCACCCTGCCCGCGGGGACGGTGTCGGGGGCCCCCAAGGTGCGGGCGATGGAGCTCATCGACGACCTGGAGCCCACGAAACGCGGTCCCTACGCCGGGGTGGTGGGCTACCTGGACTTCTCCGGCAACCTGGACACGGCCATCGCCATCCGCACGATGGTGGTCTCCCCCGACGGGCGGGCCTCGGTGCAGGCCGGGGGCGGGGTGGTGGCCGACAGCGAGCCCGAGGCCGAGGACCGGGAGGCCGCCAGCAAGGCCGCGGCGCTGCTGGCCGCGGTGCCGGCCGCCCGCCGGATGACCGCGGCCAGGCTGGGCTGGGACGCCCCCCCGGGGCCACCGGCCGAGGCCCTTCCGGGGGGTGAGGTCCCGCCCGGGTCCTCCGCCCCGACCGCCGGGGGGCGGCTGTGAGCCGGCCGGCGACGGCGGGCCCCGAGCTCGTCGCCGACTACGAGGCCCTCCGCCACGGGGTGGGGGCCGCCTGGACCGGACGGGAGGTCCTGGTCGCCTCGGGGCCCCAGGCC
>DASQQH010000197.1:0-5561 GCA_035643555.1 Acidimicrobiales bacterium
CCTCGGTCACATGGGGGAGATGCTCCCGGTGATGCTGGCCAGGGTGGACGACATCTTCGCCTCGATCGACACCGGCCTGGCCCGCCGCCCCTCCGAGTACTTCCTGGCCAACTTCCACATCACCACCAGCGGCATCTTCACCATCCCCCCCTTCCTCGCCGCCCTGCTGGTCGTGGGCATCGACCGGATGCTCTTCTCGGTCGACTATCCCTACGCCTCGAACGCCAGGGGCCGCGCCTTCCTCGACGCCGCGCCCCTGGACCCTGCCGACAAGGAGAAGCTGGCCTCGGGCAACGCCGCCCGGCTGCTCGGCCTGGGGACCTGAGCCCCGGGGCCGGGGCCCGGGCGGAGGTCCGCGTCCTCCGGGTGGTCCGGGGCGCCCGGGCCCTCAGGGTCCTGCCAGGTGGTAGCAGCGGCGGGCGTTGCCCGCCGCGATGAGCGAGGCCACCCGGTGGGCGTCGGCCAGGGTCCAGTCCCCCGCCTCCACCCACTCGGCCAGCACCCGGCCCAGCCCCCGTCGGAACAGGGTGGCCCCGAGGTAGAAGAGCTCGGCCAGCCCGGCGGCGTCGGAGGAGAACAGCACCTTGTGGAAGGGGGCCAGCTCCAGGGTCTCGGCCACCACGGCCCAGGCCCGGGCCCCCACGTGGTTGAGGGCCAGACCGAGGTCCAGGTGGACGTGGGGCAGGACGGCGGCGAGGTAGGCGGCCTGGCGATGGTAGGGGTAGCAGTGCAGGAGCACGACCGGCACCCCGTGTGGCCGCACCGCCAGCAGGAAGTCGGTGAGCAGGCTGGGATCACAGCGGTGGAGACGCAGGTCCGGGTCCCCGAGGCCCACGTGGACCTGGAGGGGCAGCCCCCGCTCCACCCCTGCCCACAGCAGGTGCCGGAGCAGGACCGGGTGGTCCAGGCGGTACCGCCCCGCCCGCGCCGCCTCGGCCAACCACGCCGAGGCGGCCCGATCGACCTCGGCCCGGGTGGGCCGGGTCGGGTCGATGTGCAGGCCCCCCCGGTAGGCGACGATGGTCTTGAACGCCACCGCCGAGCCACGCGCCCGGTCCAGGGCGGCATCCACCGCGTCGGCGAACCGGGCGCCGGCCACGCCCTCGGCGCCCACCTGCTCGGCCACCGCCTCCAGTCGGACCACCTCGAGCGCCTCGGCGCCCGCCAGCCGGGCCAGGTCCGGCGGGGACGACAGGTCCCCGGCCCGGTAGCCGGTGTCCACCAGGAACGCCGCCACGCCCGCGGCCCGGAGGAAGCGCCGGGCCACCTCCTCCCCGCCCAGCTCGGCCCGGCGCTCCAGGTAGGCGCCAGCGCCGGTCCCCGCCTCCAGGTCGAGCACCGGGGCGCACCAGCGACGCAGGGCGACGCCGAGCTGGGTGTCCAGGGGCGAGCCAGGGGCGCCGGGCTGGTCGGCCTCGGTGAGGAAGCCCTCGAAGTCCTGGGGGCTCAACTCACCGAGGACCAGGCCGTGGCAGTGGTGGTCCACCAGCGGGGCCTGCGGGCCCACCGCCGACAACGGGTCCCCCGGGGCCCCGGCGCTCACCACGGGGCCTCAGGCATCGGCGCCAGCGGGAGCCGGCGGGGGCCGGCCGGGACGGCTGGCGGGGGACGGCCCCGAAACCCTCGAGGACGCCCCGGCGGCCCGGCGCGGTCCCCGCCGACCGCCCTGTGGTCCCTCGCCATCGGGCCCCGGCCTCCTCGATCGCCGACGTGCTAGCGTACCTCGCCGTCGTACCCCGGAGCGACGAGGCGGTTAGATTCCGGGTAGTCTGGGGTAACTAGTCAGTCACCTTGGCGGGAACCGGCCGTTCCTCTGCTGGTGGCGGGAACCTGCAGTGCGCAGCGGCCAGGCCGACGGAGGTGGGGACCCGATGTGGTCTCCACCTCCGTCGGTTGGCTACGGTGGACCGGGGTGGTGAGACTGAGCTTTTCCGAGCGCGCCCGGTCCCTGCGGTGATCGGGCGCGCCACGAGGGATGCGGGGGAGCCCCAACCGTGGAGGTCGCCATGGCCAGCAACACCTGGCAGAGCCTGTTCCGTCGCTTCATGCGGATCCTGCGGGACCGGCGCCGACGCCGCCAGGCCGGTGGCAGCCGCGGCGGCTGGGACTAGGCCGGGCGAACGCCCCCGCCCGGTGGCGGGCGCGGGACGGGCCACGCCGGGGTGACACCCTCGTCCCCTCCGACCCCCAGACGAGCCCTGGTGGTGGGGGCTGGCATGGTGGGGCTGTCCGCGGCGTGGTTCCTCCAGGAGTGGGGGGTTCAGGTGACCGTGGTGGACCGCAGCGGTGTCGCCGCCGGCTCCTCCTGGGGCAACGCCGGCTGGCTCTCACCGGTGTTCGCCGTGCCCCTCCCCGAGCCCGCCGTCCTCCGCTACGGCCTTCGCTCCCTCCTCGACCCCCACGCCGCCCTCTACATCCACCCCCGCCCGGACCCCCGGCTGTGGGCCTTCCTGGCCCGCTTCGCCCTCCACTGCACAGCCACACGGTGGCAGCGGGGAATGGCCGCCTACGCGGCGATCAACGCCATGGCCCTCCCCGCCTACGACCGGCTCCGCCAGGGCGGGGTGGACGCCCCAACCGTGGCGGCACCGATCCTGGCCTGCTTCGAGCGCCCCGCCCAGGTCGCGGACCTGCGCCGGGAGCTGGACCTGGTCGCCAGCACCGGCCAGGAGGTGCAGGTGACCGAGCTCAGCGGGGAGGACGCCCGGCGGGCCGCGCCCCAGGCCGCCGCGGGGATCGGCGCGGCTCTGCGTATCGAGGGCCAGCGCTACATGGATCCCGGTTCCTTCACCGAGGCCCTGGCGTCATCGGTGCGCGCCCGCGGGGGCCATCTGCGCTCGGACGTCACCGTCGAGTCGCTCCGTCCGGGTCCGGGCGGGGTCACGGTCCTTGCCTCCGACGGGGAGGTCGAGGAGGTCGACGCGGTGGTCCTCGCCACCGGCGCGTGGCTCTCGGACCTCGCCCGGCCACTGGGGGTGCGCACCCCCGTGCGCGCCGGGAGGGGTTACTCGTTCACCGTTCCGGTGGACCCCCCGGTCGCCCACCCCCTGTACCTGCCGACGGCCAGGGTCGCCTGCACCCCCTACCAGGGCCGCCTGCGGGTGGCGGGGACCATGGAGCTCGACGGCCCCGACGCCCCGCTCCAGCCGGCCCGGGTCGCCTCGATCATCGCCGCCGTTCGCCCGCTGCTCACCGGCGTGGACTGGGACCGCCGCGCCGACACCTGGGTCGGCCCGCGCCCCATCACCCCCGACGGGTTGCCCCTCGTGGGCGCCACCAGGGCCCCCGGGGTCTACGTCGCCGGGGGCCACGGCATGTGGGGGGTGTGCCTGGGCCCCGCCACGGGCGAGCTCCTGGCCGAGCAGGTGGCCACCGGGACACGTCCGGCCGCCCTCGAGGCCTTCGACCCCCTCCGGGCGCCCTGGCCGGGCCGGTAGCGGCCCGGGGGGCCCTGGCCCGGGCCTCCCGCTGCCGCCTACGGTGGCGCCGCCATGGTGATCGACCGCATCGGGGAGCTGGCGACCAACGACCCCGAGCTCGGCCCCGGGCCGCTCGGCATCGTGGAGAACGCCGCCGTGGTCGTCGAGGACGGGCGGATCGCCTGGGTGGGGCCCCGCCAGGACCTGCCCCAGGGCACGAACGGCCCGCGCCTCGACGTGGGCGAGCGCGGCGTCATCCCCGGCTTCGTTGACAGCCACAGCCACCTGGTCTTCGCCGGGGACCGCTCCCGGGAGTTCGCCGCCCGGATGGCCGGCCAGCCCTATGCGGCCGGGGGGATCCGGGCCACCGTGGCCGCCACCAGGGCCGCCCCCGACCCGGAGCTGGCCGCCACCGCCCGCCGGCTCGCCGCCGAGGCCCTGGCGGGGGGGACGACCACCCTGGAGGTCAAGTCGGGCTACGGCCTCACCGTCGCCGACGAGGTGCGGTCCCTGCGGATCGCCGGGGGGATCCAGGCGGGGACAGCGGGCCCCGAGATCTCCCCCACCTTCCTCGGCGCCCACATCGTCCCGCCCGAGCACGAGGCGGACCCCGCGTCCTACCTGGACCTGGTGCGGGGGCCGATGCTCGACGCCTGCGCCCCGATGGCCCGGTGGTGCGACGTGTTCTGCGACCGGGGCGCCTTCGACGCCGACCAGGCCCGGGAGGTCCTCCGCCAGGGTGCCAGCCACGGCCTCGGTCTGCGGGTCCACGCCAACCAGCTCGCCCCGGGCCCCGGCGCCGCCCTGGCCGCCGAGATGGGCGCCACCTCGGCCGACCACCTCACCCACCTCTCCGACACCGACATCGCCGCCCTGGCCGACGCCGGGGTCGTGGCCACCCTGCTGCCCGGCGCGGAGTTCTCCACCGCCTCCCCCTACCCCGACGCCCGCCGGCTGCTGGCCGCCGGGGTGACCGTGGCCCTGGCCACGGACTGCAACCCGGGCACCAGCTACACCACCAGCATGTCCTTCGTGGTCGCCCTGGCCGTGCGGGAGCTCCACCTCACCCCCGACCAGGCCCTGTGGGCGGCCACCGCCGGGGGGGCCGCCGCCCTGGCCCGCGACGACATCGGCCACCTGGGGGTCGGCGCACGGGGCGACCTGGTCGTCCTCGACGCCCCCAGCCACCTCCACCTCGCCTACCGCCCCGGGGTCCCTTTGGTCACCACCGTCCTCCGGGCCGGGGACCCCGTGGTCGCCAGCCCGTGACCCCCCGACGGGCCCCGCCCCGGGCCCGTCGGGACCCGGCGGGGGGCAGGCGGGCGACCCTTCTCGGGGCCCTGGCGAAGGCCGCCCGAGGCGCGGTGCACCTGGACCGCTCCAAGCTCTCCCCCCTGGCGGCCACCCGGGCGGCGGTGGGCTTCGCCGTCCCCCTGGCGGTGGGCGCGGCCACCGGCGAGGTCCTCATGGGCGTCACGGCGTCCATCGGGGCCCTCGCCGGCGGGTTCGCCTCCCTGCAGGGCACCTACCGCAGCCGGGCGGACACGGTGGTGGCCGCCACCGCGGGGATGGCCCTGTCCGCCTTCGTCGGGGCGACCATCGGCCACCTGGCGGGCGCGGCGCCGGTGATCGTGGCCGCCTGGGGCTTCGGGGCGGGGCTGCTGGTCGCCTTCGGCCAGGCGGCGACGATCGTGGGCCTGCAGAGCGTGGTTGGCCTGGTGGTCTTCTCCCAGTTCGCCCTGAGCCCGACCGGCGCCGCCCGACAGGGGGCCCTCGTGCTCGCCGGGGGGCTCCTCCAGGCCGTCCTGATCGTGGTGGTGTGGCCCCTGCGCCGGTTCCCGGCCGAGCGCCGGGCCCTCGCCGCCGTGTACCACGACCTCGCCGCCTACAGCGCCAGCCTGCCGGGGGCCCCCACGACCCTGCCGGACCCGGGGGGGTTCGGCGACGCCGGCTCGGTGCTGGCCGATCCCCAGCCCTTCGCCCCCCGGGCCCGCATGGTCACCTACCAGGACCTGCTCAACCAGGCCGAGCGCCTCCGCCTCGAGCTGTCGGGCCTTGCCAGGGACCGCCAGCTGCTGTCGGGCGCCGGTGACGAGGCGACCGCCGGGGCCGTCAACGCCGCCCTCGGCGCCGCCGCGGCGA